>JAWACX010000128.1:0-5493 GCA_038896575.1 Thermoplasmata archaeon | reverse complement strand
GCAAGGTCAGAACTCAGGTGGGCATAGGGATAAATCAAAATCCTCTCTGCCTTCACATCATTGTAAACCTTGACAATTTCCTCGGAGGCCCTGGAAACCAGATTATCCAGATTTGCATGGTCTCCGGTTTCTACGCTGGTAAACACAACAAGAACTTCCTCAAACCTGCCTTCCTTTCCCTCCTTTATCTCCTCTGCCATCTTGGTCTTCTCAAGAGCCCTGTATTCCATCCAGTCCGCATGAATCAACAGCACCTTCATCTTTATCCCATGCTTGAAAAAGCAAGGTTATATATTTCCATTGCGATATTGAGTCCATGTCTGTTAACTCCAGCTACCCCGAAGAGGTGCTCACAGTATCAAAAAAAGGTGTGAGGGAGGCAAGGGTGCTCATTGACGCTGGGAGATTTTTCAGATACAGGTATGTGGAAACAGAAACCGGGAAGGCAGAAGAAAAAATAAAACTCGTTCTTGTCACCAATGAGGGAAAAGCAGAGGAATTTTTTGTTTTTCCAGTCAAAGGTGGAAAATTCTTGCTTGTACCTCAGGAATATAAGGGCAGGAGAGCGGTCTGGGATGGAGAAAAAGCAATTACAATTCCATGAGAGAAAACTGGAAATTCAGGTTGTGAATGCCAAAACCGGAATTTCAAAGACAAAGCTTGGTTTTGACTATGCACTCAATCCCTATAGGGGCTGTGCCCATGCCTGTGTTTACTGCTATTCTCCCTATGTGCTTCATGAGCAGCGGAAATGGGGAAGTTTTGTGGAAGTGCGGCAGAATCTACCAGAGCTTGTTGTCAGGGAGGTAAGAAAACTCAGAAATGAGGTCATCGGGATTGGAACTGTAACGGACCCATACCAGTTCCCTGAAAAAGAGTTTTGCATCACAAGGAAATGCCTTGAGATTCTAAAAAATGCAGGAAAAAAATTTGTTATTCAGACAAAATCAGCACTTGTGCTCCGAGACATCGAGCTTTTTGAGAATGCAGAGATTGGAATTACAATTACATCCATCCAGCCTGAAATTACTGCGGTGCTTGAACCCTACGCTTCCAGTCCTTTGGAAAGACTCCTGGCACTGCGAGAACTCGGAAATGCGGGCATAAGCACATTTGCATTTGTGGGCCCTGTTTTTCCTCCACTCTTTTCTACCAAAGCACAGCGGGAAAGGTTTTTCCATGAGGTTGCAAAAGCTGAGCCAGGTATTGTGATGTTTGACCGCTTCAGGGTTCGCAGGGGAATGAGGGAAAAGATAATGGAGGAGGTTCCAGAACTGTATTCCAGAATCTTTGCTGGGAGTTTTGAATACACTGATGAGGATTGGAGAGCTTTCCTTTCAATGCTTAAAGAGGAGGCAAAAAAATTAGGGTTAAGGGTTGGGATTTCTGAGACCGAGAGCTGGTGACGCTCTACTTCCGTTTCCGAATTCCCACAGGAAGGAGGCAGAGGAGTGAGAGCGACGCGAGCAGGAGCATCACTCCGCTCTCAAACACCGGCTGGATAACCACTGAATATGTGGGTGTGGATTGGGCATAGCTGATTTCATCAATTGCGGTAATGTAGTAGAGCATTGCTCCTGCAATTGTCTGCGCTGGAATCGTGCCATTGTAGTGGCCATCAGTTGCATTCCCTGAAACTCTGACCATTGATAATGCATACCATACATCCTCGTTTGTTGGCTTGTAAAAGACCTTTACCTCTGTTATGTTTCGCTTGCTCACCACATGTGCGGAGAGGTTAATGGGCTGATTTAGGGGTGCAGTGGTTACAGGTGTATGGTAGATTGTGATGGGGTCAGAGGTGTTGTAGTTATATTCCCAGACATCCGCAAAATAGCTGGGAGAGCCATAGCCGCCGAAGAGAATGAATGTGGAGGTATTTTTGTCGTAGGCAATAGCACTTGCTGTTCTTGCCCTGGGTGCGACCAAGGGATTCAGATTGACCCACTGGTTTGCAGTGAAGTTGTATCTCCAGGTATCACCAAGATACCCGGAATTTCCATAGCCGCCGAAGAGAATGAGGACTCCATTTTCTTCATCATACTCCATTCTCGCATTCCCTCTCGCTGGTGGGCTTGAGGAAGAAGTGAGGTTGGTCCAGGTATTTGTGGTGAGTTCATATGCCCAGGTATCATTCCTGTATCCTGCACTGCTCTCACCGCCAAAGATTATGAGTTTACCTGATGCATGAGCAGAGGCAAAATAGGCACGAGCAGGCGGTGAAACAGCAGGATTCTGCTTGGACCACACATTTGTGACCACATCGTAAACCCAGGTTTCGTTTCCATAACTGCCATTGTAACCTCCGAATACCAGTACCTTCCTGTTTACTGTGTCGTAAACCATTCCATGCCCGCATCTTGGTGATGGAGCCCCTGCATTCCCTCTGTTTGTCCAGGTATTTGTAGTGATATCATAAACCCAAGTATCGTTCTGGTATGCACCAGTATATCCTCCGAAAAGCACAATCAGCGAGGTATCCGGGTCATAAACAAGTCCCATGTATGTTCTTGCCGCTGGTGCGGTAGAAGGAAACATCAGTGTCCAGCGATTTGAGGAGTGATTGTAAATCCAGGTTTCACTGCTCCGCACACCGGTCTGGAGATAGCCCCCGAAGAGCACGAAAAGGTCCTTTGCCGCATGATACACAATTCCATGCCCGTACCGTGGCTGTGGGTAGAGAGGTAGCCATAGGCTGGCAATGGAATCCTTATACCATGTATCACTCAGATAGCTTGAGCCAGTATAGCCACCAAAAACCCAGACCCTTGTTCTGGTTGTATCAAAAACAGAGATGTGGCCATATCTAGCATCTGGGGTGTATGTTGTGCTCTGCTGGCTCCAGGTTCCTGTTGCAAAATTGAATTGCCAGATATCTTTCCTTGCACTGGAGCCATCGTAACCTCCAAAAATCAGAATCACATTCTGGGTGCTTTCATATACAGGTGAGAAATATCTTCTGATGCCTGGATTTACAGAGGTCTCCAGCATTGTCCATGTGTTTGTCGGGGGAGAGTAGGTCCAGGTATCAGTAAGGCTTCCTCTTGCTATGTCATAACCTCCGTAGAGAAGGAGAGTGTTTACATTAGGTGCATAGGCAATGCCATGGGAATACCTCTTTGAAGGAACTCTTTCCACCCATGCTACTCCTGTCACAGAGTATGCCCAGAAATCATTGAGGTTATATGTGCCTGTGTAACCTCCGAAGAGACGCACAGTGTTTCCTGAACTGTCATAAACAAGCTCAATCCCGTATCTTGCCATGGGTTTTGCGGCAGGTGCCTGGAGCGTCCATGTATTTGAGTTATAGTTGTATATATATGTGTCTGATGATGCAGAGCCAGTGTAGCCGCCAAAGAGAACAACAAGCTGGGTTGAGGGGTCATACACCATTCCATGTCCTCTCCTTGCGCTGGGGTTACCAGAGGGTGCACGGTTCTCCCAGGCATTTGCGGTCAAATCATAGCACCAGGTATCTGATTTGTATGTGTCTATTCCCTCACCTCCAAAGAGAATTGGTTTCTTCGCTCCTTGATGATAAACAATCTTTGTCCCCATCCTGCCAGAAGGAATGATTTCCTGCCAGGAATTCAGTGTATAATCGTACCAGAACATGTCAGGGCTTGGAAGGCTCGGAGAGTAGCTGTAACCGCTGAACAGGAATACCTTTGCTGAGGGAGAAACTGATACAAGCCTGTGGCCATACCTTGTAGAGGGAGAGCCACCTGGAGAGAACTGAGACCAGGTAAGGGAAGTCACATCAAATACCCAGGTATCTCCAAGGCCTGTCCCGGAGTAGCCACCAAACAAGAGAACCTTGCCATAAGGAGCGATGTAACACAGGCCCATTCTCTCTCTGCCAGAAGGTGCTGTTGATGGGGTGAGCTTGCTCCATCTGTTTGTGCTCACATTGTATTTCCAGGTATCGGAAAGATATCCACTCCCATGGTAGCCATTGCCTCCAAACAGAAGCAATTCTCCATTTTCAAGAGATACAAGCCCTGGCCCTGACCTTCCCAGCGGCACTACCGGTATCCATCTATTTGTTGAAACTTCATAGGACCATAGGTCATTGAGATATGGGGAATAGCCGGGGTAACCGCTGAAAAGATAGAGCTTCCCATTACCTGCAATTGAGATTCCGCTCCTTCCTGAAGGTGGTGCTGAGGGGTTTGCGTTTGACCAGGAATTTGAGGAGACCGAGTAAATCCAGGTATCGGATAACCTGGTGGACCCATCATACCCTCCAAAAAGCACACCAAGGCCAGTTGTGGTATCAAATGTAAATCCCATGCGTGCTCTTGCAGAGGGCTTTGTGGTTTGGGTTCGCTGGGTCCAGGTGTTTGCTGCTAAATCATAGCACCATAAATCATTGAGATAGCTACCACTGTAGCCACCGAAAATTATTGTTGATGTGGAACTCGGGTCATAGAGCATTCCATGGGCGTTTCTGGCAGGTGGAGCAATAGCAGGAGATTTATTTGTCCAGGTGTTCGTGGAAATTGTGTATGTCCAGGTATCGTTGAAGTACGTACCATTGTAACCTCCGAAAAGAATGAAACAATTTGCAGAGCCATTGTAAGCAAGTGAGGCACCTTCCCTTCCTGATGGTGCAGCACTGGGAAGTTTTTGGGTCCATGTGTTTGTGGTGAGATTGTAAATCCAGGTATCTGAGAGATAGACACTCCCCGAATACCCGCCGAAGAGCAGGATTTGCTGGGTGCTGCTATCATATGCCATTGCAGCATAGTATCTCGGGGTTGGTGAGGTTCCAGGCGTTACATTTGTCCATGTGCCAGCGCTGGGGTCATAAATCCAGGTATCTCCTCTGGCCACACCATCATACCCTCCGAAGAGCACAAATTTCTGGGCAGTCTCGTGATACACCATTGAATAGCCATATCTTGCAGTTGGCGGTGCATACTTCGGAATCCAGGTGTTTGTGGAGTAATTATAAAACCAGACATCGTTGAGATATGTTGGGGCATGGACAGAATAACCTCCAAAGAGTACACACAGTTTGTTTAAATTATCATACACCAGTTCGCATCTGTATCTTGATGGTGGTGCAGCAGGCGGAAACCTCTGGGTCCAGGTCTGGGTTGTAGCATCATACGCCCAGGTGTCTGCAAGATAGCTTGTTCCATCATATCCCCCGAACAGAACAAATTTCTGCGCATTCTGGTCATAGGTAAATCCTGCATAGGCTCTGGCAGGAGGACGTACAGCACCTGTTACATTTACCCATGTGTTGTTTCCGGGATAGTAATGCCAGGTATCTGCCCTGTAAGCTGTATCATATCCTCCGAAAACTACAACAAGATTTTGCTGGGGGCTGTAGGCCATCATATAGCCGTATCTTGCACTCGGGGGCACAATCTTTGGCGTCCAGGTGTTTGTGGAGTAATTGTATATCCAGGTATCTGGGAGATATCTTCCGTTGTAACCTCCATAAAGCAACATAACCCCGTTATCCCCTATGAAAGCATAACC
>JAWACX010000127.1:0-5617 GCA_038896575.1 Thermoplasmata archaeon | reverse complement strand
CAGGTGTAGCTCAGCGTTTCATTTTTCGGGTCAGTAAAGTTTACAGAGAACTTGCAGATTGTGTCTGTGAACACCTGCAATGGAATAGAGGCATCTACATAGACTGGTGGGTAGTTGATGTTCACAATCACCTGGATTTCCCTGTGCATGCTATTGCCAGCAGGGTCTATCACGACAATCTTCACTCCATAGGTTTTGTTGTCCTCAAGCGTAAGCAAATAATAGTTCTGGCTAACCCTTGCAAGTTCCTCCCATACCTCGCTCTCACCATATTTTATGTAGAGTATCGTTTCTGCAATCCCATTGGTATCAGATGCACTCCAGGTGAGGTTGTAGGTTGTGTTGTTTGTAAGGAGAAGGGGCCCTCCACCCGCAAGTCCATGGAGAATGAGTCCCGGGGAGATTGTATCCAGGATAAAGGTTACATTTGTAACCTCAGAAACCTCTCCCAGGTCCGTGCACACCTGAGCATAGATGGACCTCTCACCATCTCCTTCTGAGATAATAAACTGAAGGCTCGTGGAGAAGTCCTCCCATGGAACACTGCCCAGTGTTTCCTCTTGTTCCGAAAACCGAACAAACCTGATGTTTCCAATGTTATCGCTTGCCTCAAGATTCAATGAGATTACTGTGGAATTTGTGTACTGGGGTCCATTTATTCTCAGCACTGGAAGTGTAACATCGTAATAGATGGACACTGTGAGGAGCACAAAATTGCCTGCGCTGTCAAAAATCTTGAGAAACAGCACATGCAATCCTTCCGTGGTGTTTGAAAGGCTCAAAGTCAAATTTGGGGTGAATGGATACCAGGTTCCATTCTCATTTTCCACCCAGCTTATGTAGAAACCACTCACTCCACTCAAAGCATCCATGGCTCCAATTGAAACATTAACAGTGGTTTTATTTGTGTACTTCGCACCACCGTCCAGTATAGCAGTGCAATTGTATGGTGGTGTGGTATCCAGTGTGATATCATCATAGCTAACGGCACTCTCATGACCAACATAGTCCCTGAACTTCACATAAATTCGGTAGGTTCCATCAGGGCCTGTGAGAATAACTGTGTGTGTTGTGCTGAAGTTAACCCAGGTTGAATTTCCAAAGTTCGGGTCATTTATGCTGAGCATCATTTTTTCTACACCGGAGACATTGTCAGAAGCGTTTAGATGGAGCACAAGCTGTCTCTTGCTTGTGATTGGCTTTCCTGCAATTGTGATATTTCCATAGGGATTCCCAGCATCATAGAGCACACAGGCAGAAACCACCTCAGATGAAATTCCAACATTGTCCACGGCATAGCATTCAAAGGTGTATCCTCTCTCTACACTAAAAGTCAGTTGGAAGATGTTGGTTGTGGAATAGGTGTACGCTGGTGGCGCAGAGCCGTTTCTGTAAAACCTCCAGTAATAACCCGCAATCCCAGAAAGGGTATCCTGGGCATTCACTGTTGCAGTAATTTGCTGGCTGGAGGTAAGCTGGGGAATATCTATTGAGGAGATTGCAGGAGGAGAGGCATCAAGATAAACTGTGACATGGGCATGCTTTGTGTAATCTGTATTGTTTGCAGCATCTGAAAGCCAGATATAGACATTCCAGATGCCCTGAGCCGGCACCGAGATTTCCATTGTGGAAATATTCACTCCTTCCTCAAATCCATTATAATCTGTGTTACTTGTAGGTGGAGTCCCAAATTTGTAGTGAGCTCGGCAAATTGGGGTTAAGCTCTCGGGATTTTCCCAGGTAAGGATGAAATTGTTTATGTTTGTCCAGGTGGATGGGGTAACTGCTAGATTTTTGGGTTGCATTGGGGCAACCAAGTCTGCAAACTGTATCTCTGTGTGGCCATTTGCATTTCCAAGAGTGGTGTTTACCTCCACAGTAATGTTCGCGCTTCCAATTACATTCTCACCGATGAGGTTAAAGCTTATTTTTCCACCAGCACTGAACACCGTGGCATTCCTGCTCCCTACTGTATTTATCCATCCCAGCGTTGTCCTCACAGAAAATTCCGTTCCATCCTGGATTATGTTCCCTGCTGTGTCATGGATGATTGAACTGTTAACCATAATGGACGAGCCAGCATCAACTATCCAGGTTTGGGGTATCAAGACAACCGTGCCTCCAATATATGCTGTTGAGAACTGCACTCCCTGGTTCAGAACACCTCCGAAAATGTCCCTGAGGTTAAAGTTAATGATAAATGTCCTATTATAACTCAGGTTTCCAATCTGAATGTTGATGCTGGTTTCATTAATTATGGTTATGCCTGTGATTGTTCCGTGGCTTGATGTGATGTTTGAAGTGGTGATTGTGTTTGGGTCCATCGGAGTTGTGAATCTGACACTTATTGTGGCTGAGGGAACCGATAGATTCGATGTGGGAGTGCATTCTGCTATTGCTGGCTGGGGATGGACATTTATCATGGCCATTCCTGTAGCATTGCCCACAACTGCCTGGACATGTATTATATCACTGCCGGGAGTCGTGCCTGTATAGTAAAAAGAGATTTTTCCGTTGACTGAGGTGACCTGGCTTGGGCCTGGAATGTAATTTATGTTACCCTGTTCCGCCCAAACCATGAAGAGGGTTCCGTTAATCACCGGTGAGCCAAATGTATTGAAAATTGTTGAGGAATTCACAAGGATGGACACACCTACTGATGTGTCTGGTGGACTCAAGAGCTGGATATTGCCAGTTGCATAGGATGTATCGACTGTTCTCTGGATAGAAGAGGAATATTTCAGATAGTTATCTATGTCCACAACCTTTACTCTGAAATACACTGTGGTGAGCGTGTTAAACTTTTCTGTAAGCTGGGCAAAGTATGTGTTTCCAGCAATGTAGCCCATTGGAAGTTCCGTTGGAGAGGTAAATGAGGGATTGAGTGCATACTGGAGGTAAGATGTGAAACCAATAGGGGAGGTTATGTTCGCCCATCCAGAAAATGTATCGTTGTCAGAGACCTGGGAAACAGGTACCACATTGAAGTTTAAAATTGTGGGAGCCGCACCATGGCTTACAATTGAGAATGCATATTCAATTACGGCGCCAGCAGTTGATGCCCTGGCAAACAGAAAATATTTTCCATGGGGAAGCTGCGAGAAGTTGTAGGAATACCACCAGGCAGTTGTGTTCATCTCTGCATTTTGCCAACTACCATCGTTTACCTTCAAGCTCACACTGTTGGCATTTGCAAAATTGCCAGTGCAATTCTCAGTTCCATTGACCTTCGTATTATTTGCAGGATACCCAATTGAAATTGATGGGGTGGTCCCGCTCACCTTGGTCACATTCAAAAATTTGCTTGTGCTCACACCTGTTTCATCTGTAGCTCTCACCTCAAACTGATGTGGCCCTTCAGCATAGCCTGAGAGATTTACAAAAGCATACCATAACCCTTCAGGTAGGAGAACAGCGGTAGTTGTGGTATCTGAGATCACTTCAAGTTTGGAAATATTTGAGTAAACTGGTTGAGAGGAGCCTGCAAAAATTAGATTCTCTCCTCCAAAGGAGATGTTATCTTCTGGAATAAACACAGATAGAATTGGACCCGCAATACTTTCCTCAACACCATAATCAATGGTCGCAACCTTTCTTTCCACACAACCAGAAATAGAGTTCCAGAGAACTGTGTAGGCTGCACTACTGCTGTTAGTTGTCGCAAATTCTATTGAAATTCGTGTGAGTTCTGAGGAAATCCCAGCAGATTCCACATCACTGCTCAGATTTGCCACCTCAAAGCGGAGAAACTCTATTCCCTCGTGCTCCACTGGAGTGCCAGTAAGATTCCTGTAGTACACCATGCCAGTGCCATTATAAATGTCAGCATCCGTATAGTTCCCGCTTTTCATGCAAAGATATCTCAGCAGGGAGCCATCACTGAAATTCAGGTTCAGGGAGACAAAACTGTTGTCAGGTATTGTGGCGTTTAATTCCCATGCAAGCGTTTTCAGGTTTCGCGAGACATTGAGAACCGCAACTGCATACTGCCTGCTGGGGGTATTCTCAGTTTGGAGGGTCTGGTTGAGGTAGGAAAGTCTGGAGTTTAGAGATTCAACAGTAAATGACCCGTTTGTTATGATGGTCTCCCATGCATTGAGGTCTGTTGGGTCGCTCCAGGGCTCTGAAAAGAAGTTTGTGTTGTTTTTGAGGCCTATTGAAACAGGAGATGTGCTGTTGTAGTAAACCCATAGAGGAATTGTTTGGGCTGCGGGAATTGTAACCTCAACTCCTACCAGACATTCGCTGGAAGACCATGAATGCACAGTGAAGTTCATCAAATTACCGTTTGCATCTACCACAGCAATATCCTCACCAGATGGGAGCAGAGAGGAGTAGGTTATAAGAGAGGTGTTCAGCACGAATTCTACAAATTCATCGGTGTAGTCGGAAGGTGCGGTAATGTTCACCTGGATTCTCTTACCATACGCTGGGTTCCACCAGGCCACACTTTCTTTTTCCATACCAGCTCCCTGAATGTTTCCTGGGATATTCACCAACAAACAGAGCGCTACAAGGACTGCTATGAGCCGGTTCATCCGCTCACCAGAAATGTAATAAAGAGGCAGTTAATAAATCTTCTGTGTGGACCGAACTTAAACTCGGCCCTCTCCTTGCGGAGAGTGGAAATCTTTATATTTTAGAAGTATCTATACCCAAATGGTGAGCAAATGGCAATCGGCTTCGTATTAATAAGCACGGCACCGGCAAAGGAACACGATGTGTACAACGAGTTGCTGAAAGTGAAGGAGATAGTGGAACTGCACCCTCTATTCGGAGAATATGACCTGATTGCAAAGGTAGAGGCAGAGGACTTTAATGTTCTCGGTCAGGTTGTGGTGGACAAAATTAGGTCCATTCCCGGCGTAATTGATACAAAGACCCTGACAGGGATAAAGTTCTAAAGAACTCGGTGGAAACATGGACATGACCTGGCTGGAATACCTCACAGTGTTTCTCCTCACAATGAGTTTGATTATGCTGCTTGCAGGGATTTTCACCGCCTACTTCGGTACAGGTAGGAGCAGGATAATCGGAGCGATCCTTCTGGTTCTCGGGCTTGTCATAGGGATTGTCTGTGGCTTCTATTATTCTAAAACTACAGGTCATCTTCTAGAACTTCTAAAGAGTGCGCTCCTCATGCTTCTTTCAGCAATCGGCGGTGCAGTGGTCGCTATCGTGGTGTTTCTGGCAGCAATAATGAAGGCATAACATACCGCAAACTCTCTTTGCTACATTTTCACTATTTTTATATGTGGTTGCAGCATGTGATGTTATGGTTGATGTGTGTGTAGTCGGGGGCAGTATTTCAGATTTAGATGTGATAAAAAAATGTGTCTCAGCACTGAAGGAAATGGGCATCTCCTACGAGGTCCATGTTGGCTCTGCACACAAAACACCAGAACTTGTAGAGGAAATTGTGAAAGCATCAGATGCCAAAGTGTTTATAGCAATAGCAGGGCTTTCCGCAGCACTTCCCGGTTTTATAGCATCAAAAACTCTAAAACCTGTGATTGGAGTTCCCTGCAGTGGGAAAATCTCACTGTATGCAATCTTATCCATTGTGCAGATGCCTACTGGGGTCCCTGTAGGGTGTGTCTCAGTGGATGGAGGTGCA
>JAWACX010000126.1:0-5715 GCA_038896575.1 Thermoplasmata archaeon | reverse complement strand
CTTGGCATGCCCTGTCGAATCCTCTCTTCATGTCTTGCTATTTCCGTAGCAAAGACAGCCATTTTCAGGCCGAAGGTGATGGGCAGAGCATGCTGTCCATGGGTCCTTCCAATCATTACAGTATCTCTGTGCTCTTTTGCAAGTGCAAGGAGCACCTGCCTGAGTTCCCCCAGTCCTTTAAGTATTATTTCAAGCCCGTCTTTTATCTGGAGGGCATTCGCAGTATCAATAATGTCATTGGATGTGGCACCGAGATGCACATATTTACCTGCCTCTCCTGAAACTTCTGAGAGAGCCTTAACCAGTGCCATAACATCATGTTTTATCTCCCTTTCAATTTCTTTCACCCTTTCCAGCCTCACATGCTCCCGCGTTGCCATTTCATTTATTTTCTCTGCCATCTCTGGAGGAATGTTTCCAAATTCCGCATGGACCAGAGCCAGAGCCCCTTCCACCCTCAACATGTATTCCAGACGGGAATTTTCTTCAAAAATTCTTTTCATTTCCTCTCGGCCGTATCTGTAATCAATGGGACATATCATGGGAAGGTGTATTGAAAGAGAGTATATTAAGATAGGGGATGTTCGGGTTCACAGTTACCCCTGTGCTCCAGAGATTTTGTGCTGATGTGTGCAGGTACAGCATGTGTATGTAAACAACCCTATCAAAAGAACTGGAATAGGGGCAGTAATGGACTCTACCTGCATATGCTCATAGGATATTACCAGTGCCACGAGGACTCCCCAATACCTCTCCCGTAGCACTTCCTCCAGGTGCAAATACATCCATTCCCTCCCTGAAATCCCAGTCCCCCTCTGCTTTCCTCTCTGCTCTTTCCAGTTTGGGCACATATTGCCAACCAAAGTGGAAATAACATAACAACCCGGAAGGGAATTTTCTTTGATTTTGTAGAAACTAAATTTCCAAAACAAATAGGTTTAAGTATCACCTGCTTTATTCCAACACCATGGTGGGGACAATGCTTAAACCACTCGGAATGCTCAACCAAGCGCTTACGAAGCCAGTGATGGTAGAACTGAAAGGGAACAGGGCATACAGGGGAATCCTGGAGGGCTATGACCCGCATATGAATCTGGTGCTGAAAAATGCAGAAGAGTTCGTTAATAACGAAGTGGTGCGTAAGATGGAAATTGCGCTCGTGCGCGGCGACAATGTGATATTTATCTCGCCGTAGTTTCCCCTGAGACGGTGATTTAATGACAAAAGGGACGCCATCAAAGAAAGGCGGGAGGAAAACCCACATTCGGTGCAGGCGCTGCGGGCATCACGCCTACCACATCCGAAAAAAGAAATGTGCTCACTGCGGTTACGGTGCATCAACCAGATTGAGACAGTACTCCTGGCAAAAGGCGCGGTGAGATGCCACTTCACGAAAGATGTGGTGTAGCGGCAACTGCCTGCAAGGAAGAAATTGCCAGTTATATTCTCTACAGATGTTTGAGAGCGCTTCAGCATCGTGGCCAGGAGGCATCCGGGATTTCGGTTTTTAAGGGGAAGATACTCAGCGTGAAAGGAATAGGGCTTGTGGATAATGTATTTGATGATGAAAAGCTCTGCAGTTTAGCGAGCAATGTAGGAATTGGGCACGATTACTATTCAATCAAAATTTCAGTTCCTGACAATGCCCAGCCCCATGTGGTGAGCACGCCGGCAGGTGAGATTGGTGTTGCTCACAATGGCATCATAACCAATGCTGAGATTCTGAAGGAGAAGCTAAAGGCCAGAGGGCACTGTTATCAGAAGGAGAGTGAGGAGGAAAGCATTGCTTTCATACTCTCAGATGAATATATGAAGCACAGAAACATCATCCGTGCGTTCAAAACGCTGGTGAAGGTGCTGAACGGAAGTTATGCCCTCACAATTCTCTGGGATTCAAGAGTATTTGCGCTCCGTGATCCACTTGGCTTGCGGCCACTTTGTGTGGGTTGCGGAGATGGTTATACAATTGCGGCTTCCGAGAGTGTGGCACTTGATGTAAATAATGCGTTGCTTGCGAGAGAGGTTGAACCAGGTGAGCTTATTGAACTCAAGCCAACAGGTTTTGAGAGTTACAGAATCGGAACTTCGGGCAAAAGAGCCTTCTGCTTTTTTGAATACACCTATTTTGCAAGAGCGGACTCCATAATGAATGGCAGGAGTGTGTATGAAATAAGGCGGAGGATTGGGTGGAGGCTGGCTAAGGAGAAGCCAGTTGAGGCTGATGTGGTGATTCCAGTTCCAGATTCTGGCAGAGCCCATGCATTTGGTTATTCTAGAGCCTCAGGAATCCACTACAATGAGGGTTTGATAAAGAACAGATACATAGCCAGAACATTTATCCTCCCGAAGCAGGAAAGAAGGGAGATGAATGTGAGGGAGAAGTTGAACCCGATAAGGGACATTGTAGAGGGAAGAAGGGTAGTTCTTGTAGATGACAGCATTGTCAGAGGCACGACAATGCGCAGCATCGTTCAACTTCTGAGAAACGCAGGAGCTTCCGAGGTCCATGTTCGTGTGGGTTCTCCGCCAATAATTTCTCCCTGTTTCTATGGAATTGATATGACCACAAAGGAGCAATTTGTGGCTACAGGGAGAACTGAGGAGGAGATTGCAGAGATAATTGGCGCGGATTCTGTGGGGTACATAAGCATTGATGGACTTGTTGAGGCCGTGCAACATGAGAAAAGGGACCTCTGCCTCGGGTGTGTCACAGGGGTCTATCCCACACCCGTAGAAACCACAAAACCCCATCTCCAGCCCTGTATCTGGGATTTTCATGAGAGAGATTGAGCTGCTTGAGATTCTAAATGAAGCAGTTCTAAGGTGCATGGAGGAGAGAGAGGTTGCAATTGCATTCTCAGGAGGGCTAGACTCGGCACTAATAGCGGGCATCGCAAAAAGGTATGGAAAAGTGAAATGCTATACAGCAGGAGTTTCGGGTGCAGGTGACATCCTGTGGAGTTCCCAGGCGGCAGCGCTCCTCGGGATAGAACATCAGAAGTTAGAGATAAGGGAAGAAGATGTGCTCTGCCTTGCCAAGGAATTTCAAAAGAAGACAGGCATTGCATCCCTTCTTACCCTCAGCTATGAGTTGCCAGTTTATGCAGTTCTCAAGGTGGCTGTAGAAAAAACAGTTCTTACAGGTGCAGGTGCAGATGAACTCTTTGGAGGCTATAAAAGATATCTCCGTATGAGCCCTTCAGAACTGGAGAGGCAGATAAGAAAAGACCTGGAAAAGGCTATCAGTGAGAGGGAAATTGAACGAAGGATTGCAGCAGAACTCGGGAAACGGATACATGCACCATTTCTTGATGAAAATGTTGTGAGATTTGCGCTTTCATTGGAGGCAGAGCAGAAAATCGCTGGAGAGATGCGGAAGGTAATATTGAGAGAGTGTGCAAGGATTGCAGGGCTCCCAAGAGAAATCTATGAGCGGGAGAAAAAAGCAGCCCAGTACAGTTCTGGATTTTACAGGGTCCTCAGAAGGAATTTCTGCAGACACTGCTTTGTGTAAAAATGCTGGCTTTCTGTTCTCATGAAATTAACTAAGGGGTTGTGTTAGTCCAGCACTTACTTTTAACACAGCACGGTTGTTAAAAATAGGCACCATGGTGCAGAACTGGTATTTACCAAATTGAGTTTATATACCCACATACCACTCCGTCAATTGGTGACATAATATGAATGCAAAAGCAAAGGTGGCGGTAATTGCCGCATTTTTGGCAATAGTTGTAGTGGGTAGCGTTTTCTGGGTGATGAGTACCTACAAAGCGACGCCAGTGACTGAGAAAGAGGTTGTTTATGTGGCTGCAAATTCCTGGCAGATGCAGATGCTTGAAAAAGCAGGCATCCGTGTCCTTGAAAAGTATGATAATTATATACTTGTAGAGGTGACGGGAGAGGAGAAAGCAGCACTTGAGAAAAATAGATTTGAAGTTGCAAATGTGGATAATACAATTCTTCTCCGGAACTACCAGTTCGATCCACTCCAGGGAGAGCCTGCACTTCAGAGCGTTGGCTCTGATGTGAAAATTGTGCAGTTCATAGGTCCAGTGAAGGAATCATGGAAAACTGCACTTGTGAATCTGGGTTGTGAGATTTACTGGTATGTGCCGAACAACGCATTCCTTGTTAAGGTTCCCTCGTCCTCCCTTTCTTTAGTGAAAAAACTCTCGTTTGTAAGATGGGTGGGCGAATATCTGCCTGCCTACAAGGTTGATACTGCCTTGAGCGGCATGGGAGAAGCAAAGGTAAGTATTTCGTTGCTGGAGCCAGAGGCTCTTGGCGGGGTGATGAGTGTAATAAATTCCTATGGTGGTGAGGTAATAAAGGCGAGCAGCACCAGGGTGATTGCAAAACTCTCCCAGGCTGGAATAAGGGCAGTTGCTGAACTGGCAGGTATTGAGTTCGTCTCACCCTATTATGAAATGAAAATCCTGAACAACAATGCCCAGTGGATTACCCAGACAGGGACATCTGAGAACAGAAAAATCTGGGATAAAGGCATCCGTGGAGAAGGCCAGATTGTAGGAGAAACCGATACAGGAATAGACTATGACCATGCTGCATTCAGGGACCCGAATGTGCAGATCGTGCAGAACCAGGTAAATCAGAACCACAGGAAGATTGTGCTCTACCAAAATTTTGCAGATGGAAAGGACCTGGATAGCTCAGGGCATGGAACCCATGTAGCAGGCACAATTGCGGGAGATGACTCCTATGTTGGAGGCACAAGTCCCTATGATGGTATGGCATACAAGGCAAAGCTGGCATTCGCAGACATTGGGGGCTCAGGAGATAGCCTTTCTGGAATTCCCTCTGACCTGAATGACCTATTCAGCCCCCTCTACAACGCAGGTGCGAGAATAATCTCAAACTCCTGGGGGGCTTCTACAAATACATACGATGAGGATGCCAGAATGGTTGATGTGTTTATGTGGAATCACAAGGACTGTTTGATTCTATTTGCCAACGGAAACTCTGGTTCTTCTGGTGCGAGTACAGTGGGTTCCCCCGCAACTGCAAAGAGCGTAGTGAGCGTTGGTGCTTCCCAGAACAGCCCGAATCAGAATAATGTAGCTTACTTCTCAAGCAGAGGGCCAACTGCAGATGGGAGAATGAAACCCACAGTCACAGCAGTTGGCTATAGCCTCTACTCTGCAGATTCTGACGGCAACCTTAATTCAAATAATGCCGGCTACATAAGTATGGCTGGTACAAGCATGGCAACCCCATGTGCAGCAGGCAATGCTGCCCTTGTGAGGCAATACTTCACAGAGGGCTGGTATCCAACAGGCACAAAGAATCCGGCAAATGCAATTACACCTTCAGCAGCTCTGCTAAAAGCGGTGTTGATGGTTGGTGGTGTTGAGTTAACTGGCTCCTACAGCGACATGAACAACGAGGGTAAATTCCCGAACAACAGCCAGGGCTGGGGCAGAATTAACCTGGATAATTCCCTTTATTTCTCAGGGGATACACTTGGCCTTCGGATTGTGGACGAGACCACAGGTATTACCACGGGGCAGTACAAGGAGTACCAGTACACTATCTCCTCAAATGCACAGCCCTTCAAGGTGATTCTCACCTGGACAGATTACCCGGGCACAGTTGGTGCCTCAAAAGCCCTTGTGAACAACCTGGATTTGAAGGTAACGGCACCGGATGGTAGTGTCTATCTGGGAAATGTGTTCTCTGGCAAGAACCCGGGGCACT
>JAWACX010000125.1:0-5723 GCA_038896575.1 Thermoplasmata archaeon | reverse complement strand
GTCTATTCCACAACTGTTGAGGAGCCTGTTGTGGAAAGCAGCACATTGTTTCTGCTTCCACCTCTCACAATTCTCCTGTGGGCACTCCAAAGAAAGGGAAAGTTAAATAACTTGGAAACAATTCCATGAGCAATGAAAAAGTACAAGGCCCTTGTGCTAGATGCCAGTTACCATGAGGAGAACGGAAGCGTTGTGATAGACCTTTACTGTAGAACCCAGGAGGGTAAAGCCCTTACTGCAAGGGTGCTGGGTTTTTCCCCTTACTTCTATGTCATCTCTCCCCCTCCAGAGGTTGTAGAGGAGTTGAAGAGCAATGAGGAGGTAGTGAGCGTTGAAAATTGTAAACTTTTCGTGAAAAACAAAGAGATGGATTGCGTGAAAGTTACAATAAAACATCCATACAAGGTGCCAGAGTTCAGGAAAAAGCTTCCAGAAGGAGCTTGCCTAGCTGCAGACATACCCTTCCACCTCAGATTTTTCTTTGACAGGGACCTCTCACTCTGTGTTGAGATTGAAGGGGAGGAAGCATCTGAGGAGGTAAAAAGGAAGTACACAACGGAACTTGTTGTTGAGGCAAGGAATCTCAGTGCTGTTGAGCCGTTCAAAGTTCCATTGGTTGTGCTCAGCTTTGACATAGAAAATAGCCTAGAGAACGGGAAAATCTATGTGATAGGGTATGCAATTAGAAAGGGGAACGAGATAATTAAGGGTGCAATAGCCTCGGACACTGATGATGAAAAGGAAATTCTGGAGAATTTTGTTGAACTCGTAAGGAGATTTGACCCAGATGTAATTGCAGGCTACAATATTGGCGGTTACGACATTCCAATGCTCGTGGAAAGGGCAAAGTCTCTTGGGATTCCCCTGGAACTCGGGAGGGACCGGAGTGCCTTTGCGGTAAGCCAGGAAAGATTCTGGAGGGTTCACGGGAGAATTATTATTGATGTCTGGCTCACGGCCAAAATGAGGCTGAGGCCAAAACAGGAAACTCTGAATTACCTTGCTAAAATGATTCTGGGCGAGGAGAAGGAGGATGTGAACAGATTGAAGATTGACGAGGAATGGAGCAGAAGGAGGGAGGCAGTGATAAGTTATTGCACCAAGGATGCGGAACTTGCATTGAGAATTCTTGAAGAGATTGCAGAGTTGAGCAGGGGAATGGACATTGCAGCTGTTGCAAAACTTCCTCTGGATGATGCGCTCAACGGGAGGACCTCCACCCTTATAGATTCCCTTCTTATAAGGGAGGCGGACAGGAGAGGAGTAGGGGTGCCAATGAATAAATTCGGAGGAACTGAGGCCCCCATTGAAGGTGGTTATGTCCATTCTATAAGACCTGGCCTCTACCATTGGGTAATCGTGTGTGACTTCAAGTCAATGTATCCAAGCATAATAATCTCCAACAACATTTGTTTTACCACAGTTGCTGAGGATGGAGAGATTGTAAGCCCGTGCAATGTGCGTTTTATTGCAAAGGAAAGGAAACGAGGTATTGTGCCAGATATTCTGGAAAAACTTATGGCTCAGAGGGAGGAGTTCAAAAAGAAGGCAAAAAAGGCCAGGAGCGAGGAGGAAAAGGCATACTACGAAGGGCTCCAGAACGCTGTAAAAATTCTGATGAACTCCTTTTATGGAGTTTTTGCATCCTCATTTTACAGGTTCACTGATAAGAACATCGGGGCTTCAATCACCGCCTTTGCAAGGGAGAATATAAAGAATGTGATCAGGGTGTTGGAGGAGGAGGGTTACAAGGTGATATATTCCGATACAGACAGTGTGTTCTTCCAGTCCCCTTATCCCAATCTGGAGCAATCAATAAAATTCGGTGAGACAATTGCCTCAAGATTTTCAAAAGGCGGGCTAACCCTAGAATTTGAGAGAATTCTGGAGCCATTTTTCTCGCATGGAAAAAAGAAGAGATATGTAGGAAAGGCTGTATGGCCAAAGGAGGAAATTGTGGTCAGAGGGTATGAGACAAGGAGAACTGATGCCTTTGACTGGCAGAGTGAGGCCCTGATGGAGGTTTTTGAGACGGTGCTCAACAGCAAGGATGAGGAGGAACTGAAAAAGAATGTTATTGCAAAGGCAAAGATGCTGGTTGAGATGACACTCCATGGTGAAGTACCAGTGGAAAAACTTGTTATTTCCAGAAGTGTAAGGGATTTTGAGAGTTACAAGGATGCCTCAAGGCTTGCACATGTGGAGGTGGCAAAACAGTTGATGGCAAGCGGTTATGAATTTATTCCAGGAATGAAGGTTTCCTGGGTTGTAGTTGATGCAAAGAAAACACCGCAGAAGGTGTTGCCCTACATTGAGGGGAAGGAATTCAATGGAAAGCCAGACTATGAGTACTACGCAAGGAGGGTTGCAATGACACTGGCGAGGGT
Organism: Thermoplasmata archaeon; assembly: GCA_038896575.1. Classification (GTDB taxonomy): domain Archaea; phylum Thermoplasmatota; class Thermoplasmata; order Lutacidiplasmatales; family SKW197; genus SKW197. The sequence goes on along the minus strand of JAWACX010000125.1, from coordinate 3,336 downwards.
GCTGGAGGTATTTGGCTACGACGAGGAAAGTTTATTTACGGGCAGGAGACAGGCAAGCCTTGCAGAAGGCACTCTGGATTCATTCATGGTTACAGGGAAAGAGGATGCGGAGAAGGAAAAGCCAAAGAGGAATCTCACACTTGAGGATTTCATGTAAACTATTTTTTATCACTTTCCCTTAATCTGCTGGCAATGTAGTGCTGGAGAAGGGTGCAGATTCTGCAAAGCTCGTGTGGAGTCCTTGCCTCGTTGAGAATTACTATCTCCGCGGATTTCTTCACTTCAGCCATGATTTCATCCGGAAGTTCCACACGGCTTCCCCGCTTTGAATTAATATACTGGCTCACCGCAGCCTCGGTCAGGCCAAGAATTCTTGCAGCATCTCTCTGATGCACTCCAAGTTCTTTTACAAGTGTGAGTGCAAGCACCCTTCTAATTGCAGGCAGGAATTCCCATACTGCATCCTCGCAGGGCACTTTTTTCATTGACACACCGAGCAAACTAATGCTTGAGCCCATATATCTTTTTTCTTGCATCCTTAAGCGATATTCTTTCCTGAATCAGGCCCATTGCAAGAAGTTTCTTTATCGCAAATCTTACAGTTCTCTCTGGGAACTCCGTCATCTGGAGGAGTGACTCCCTGCTGATTACTCTGTTCTCAGAAATAATATTGTATACCTCTCTCGCAGACCTGGGAAGCTTTTCTAGGGCTTCTATTCCATCACCCATATTATCACCGTTAATGAAATGCACTTAACAATTGTTAAACCTTTGGTTTTAGGTTTATGCAGCATGAAGGCAAGAATTTTTATTCACTTCTTTTTATACCCGCATTTCTCACAGAAGGCTTTCTCGTCGTAAAAATTCCCGCACACAGGGCATTTCTTTAGCACAGTTTCTTTTCCGCCAAAGAGTTGCTTTGTTCTTTCCATGAGACGCATTGCCCGCTTGATTTTCAGCAGGATGAGAAGAACAAAAATAATCGCTATAAGCCCACAGGTTGCAAGAATGCAGAGACAAATGTCCCAGAGGGTAAATGTGAAGGTGGGAAGGGAAATGGGAATCTGATAGGAGAGATTGAACTCCATGTGACAGAAAAAACCGTGGAAAATTTAAAGATTTGGGAAAAAGGTGGAACATAAAATTTGTTTGAAAATTAAAATTTTTCATAGATGGAAGTCTTTATATATAACATCAGTTTGAACGGTTAACAGGCATTGCTGGCTTATTAGCCAGCATCAGAATTGCGGTAGCCTTGAAATAAGAAAAAACTGGACAAGGAGCAGGCACTGGGCTTCATTGCGGCTATACTATAGTTTCAACCAAAGTTTATGTTTTCCGGAACAAGTTGGAAAAGAACATCTCCTCACTCCTACCCTCAAAGCCATTAGAAATCTGATTTTTTTCCCAGCCTCCACCATATGGCTCCTGTGGCATAGAAGTGGCCATCAACCCTTTCTTAGCGTACTCATTTCGCTATCAGTAACCTCTATCTTTCTCCATCATCTTTTAGAGTGCTATTTTGTTTTCCTTACTAAGAGGTAAATACATAAACCGATAAGGCAACAAAAAAAACTCCATATTAGGGCGAGGGGAGACAACACATCTACACCATCCATAATATTCCCCAAGAACAAAATATCTAAAGCCATCAATACCAGACCTGCGAAAAGAGGAAAGAGTAAGAGAACCAGCCAGAATTTTCCCTTCATTCCTCTATCCTCCGCATCTTTACAGACATGCACTGATATCAATACCCAAATTACCAACCAGCCCACAAGACCCAGGCAGAATACATCCCACAAACAAACATCACTCATAAGCCAGCGAAGATATGCTTCCATGTTCATCATATGCCCCTTTGTGTCTCTCTTTGGTACAAACTACCGGAAGAGTGTGGGGCTGAAAGAGTAGAGAGTCCCCCCACTCTGTAAAACCCGTAATATTGTACCCAGAATAGTTGAGGAAATCATGAATGATTATGAGGTCTCCTTCCCTCAAACAGGAGTCATTTTTATCAGGATGTGCTTTCACATATTCCCAAGTATGGATTGGTATAGGTGGACAGGAAGAATTGTTCCATACCAGAATTTTTCGGATTGGGCCCTCTCCCAGCACACAATCCTTTTGTGCATTACCTGTTAGTGTATAAATAACAACATTTTTACTTTCATTCACATATACCTGCTGAGCTATAATAGAACGAGGCACAGGCATTGGATGTTGCATGTGAAGAAGCTCGTAGGTGAGATAGGAGGGGACCAAGATGAAAATGACAATCAGAACACACAGAAGAATCTTCTTTACAGCCTCTCTTCTTTTTTCATCCATATGAAACCACCATGATGGTTATTGGAGGTTCAAGTGGGGGTTGCAGTTGTGGCCCTGCAAAAATCTCAGAAATCGGGCGGTGCGGATTATCTGTAATTCCATTACAAAATGCTCTGTTTACATCTACACGCAATGTCTCAAAAAATGGGACATAGCGTGGCTCTCTTGTATCAATATCAAACACTAACCCGTGAAAGGTCATTATATATACAAACCATTCCCAGCATGACATCTTAGTTGCTGCCCATTGCCATGTTTGTGCTGGATGTTCTTCATACAATCCCCTATAACTCATTACCCAATAGGCATTCTTCATCAAGGTGGAGGCTGCCAAATCTTCATAGGAACTTGTTGCATATTCATCGTACAGACAGAAAACATAATGTCCCAATTCGTGTGCGATAATGGCGGAATAAAAAGCCTCCCCTATCTCTATTTCCCCTATGTGTACACATTTCGGTAATACCACTTCTCCATACAAAGGCGCACCAACCCACGAAATTCCGTCCCAATACCCACCTATGGAGGCATGTGGCCAATAGAGGTCCAGGAATATGTTGTTGATCGTAGCTGTCCGATTGTAAATCCGTATATTTGCTGTATCCCAATTCATTTGTGCATCATATATCTCTATATGGGAAATATAAGCATAGGCATCTGTAGCTGTTAAGAGATACAAACTTGTGGCTTTAAACGAGTTAACTATTTTTTCTATTTCTCCATTGGTTGCATCCCACTCTAACGAGACTGTGAGAGAAATCCTGAAAAGTGTTTTGCTGTTTTTTGGGTCTCTTCCTAGTTGCGCCTCTAATCCATTAATGAGAGTGTCCATATCATCATCTCGGAGGCTGTCCGTAGGGTCTGTAGGGTTTAGTTCATATTTCCACTCATACCAATTGCTCATTCCATCACCATCCTTATCCATGCTCCCATCATTTAGCACTGGTTTGAGTCCGTTTCCTACTTCATACCAATATGGAATCTCATCATCCCAGTCATTCAAGG
>JAWACX010000124.1:0-5738 GCA_038896575.1 Thermoplasmata archaeon | reverse complement strand
AATCAGGTCGGAAGCAATGGTTATCTCTTTCTCATTTCTCAATGACTCATACACCCAGGAGACAAAATTATGTTTTTGCCAGGTTTTTTTCCAGCCGAAGTTGCCACAACATCGGAGGACACAGCCATTTCCGTAATCCAGGACAAACTTTTCACCCTCCAATTTGGTCTGCCCGTACACATTTATAGGGTTCACTTGTTCCTCCTCCCTATAGGTGCCCTTTCTGCCATCAAACACATAATCGGTTGAGATGTAAACAATGTAGGCATTCCATTTTCTTGCAAAATCAACTGCATTTTTTGTGCCGACAACATTAATCTGATAAGCTAGTTCCGGTTCTTTTTCGCATCTGTCAACATTTGTTAAAGCTGCAGTGTGAACAACAACATCCACCCTATTTATTCTCTCAAAATCTTCTTTTTTGGTGACATCTATCTCTACAGATTTCACATCTGGAATTTTTACTGAATGACAACCTGGAATCACTTCAAAATCAGCAGAAAGTTTGAGGTATGTGGCATAACCTAAAAGCCCTGCAGCGCCAGTAATCAGGACACGCATCTTACACCCACACAGTAGAATTCTCTCCGAGTATAAATCTTTGACCTCTGGGCTTTCTCTCACCACTGAGAATCCTTGTATTTGCACCAATAAGAGAATCCACTATTCTCCCTGCATAGTTTATCTCCGTGCTGTCAAGGATTATGGAGAACTCTATTTCGCTCCTGGAAATCTTGCAATTGTTTCCGATTGCAGTGTATGGTCCAATGTATGCATCTCCTTCTATAATTGTGTTGTCTCCGATGATTGCGGGACCACGAACCCGTGCACCCTTCTTTATGATTGAATTTTTCCCTATTGAAACCTTTCCTATGACTTCTGCACCTTCCTCCACAGTGCCTTCCACTTTTGGCTCAAGGTGCTCAAGCACTACACGATTTGCTTCAAGAATGTCCTCTGGCGTTCCTGTGTCCTTCCACCAACCCGTCACGATGTATGCATGCACGGGAAGTTTTGCATCAATCAACATCTGGATTGCATCTGTGATTTCAAGTTCGTTTCGCCAGGAGGGTTTGAGTTTCTTTATCATTTCAAATACTGATTTCCGGAAAAGATAGATACCTATGATAGCTAAATTTGTTGGTGGCTCCTTGGGTTTTTCAATCACACGAACAATCTCTTTGCGTTCATTGAGCACTGCAATCCCGAATTTCTGTGGGTTTGGAACTTCACACAACCCGATTACTGATTCCGCACCTGTCTTTTCAAATGCCTGAACCAGGCCCCCGATACCACCAATGAGAAGATTATCTCCGAGATAGACCACAAATGGTTCATCCCCCACAAACTCCTCCGCTAAACCAACAGCATGGGCAATGCCCTTTGGCTCTCCCTGATAAATGTAGGTGATTTTTACACCGTAATTTGACCCATCTCCAAGCAACTCCTTTACCTTTTCTGGCATATTGTTGCCAAGAATCACAGCAATGTCAGTTATACCTGCGTTTCTCAAGTCTTCAATGCAGTAAACGATGTTCGGTTTGTTCGCTATTGGAATAAGCTGTTTTGGACCTGTGTGCGTCAATGGTCTCAACCTTGTTCCGGCACCACCAGATAACACAACTCCTTTCATGGATGTTCAGATAGCAAGGGGGTAGTTAAATATTATGGGCGGTTTTCCAACTCACTGTATATCTCATCAATAATCTTCAGAAACTCAGGTTTGAGTTTCTCTTTTGAGTAGTTCTCCACAATTCGCTGCCTTGCCTTTTTCCCCAATTCTGGTTTGGAAAGTGCTTCTTTTATTCCTTCAACAGTTTTTTCTACATCTCCATAAGGCACATAAATACCCGCATCTCCAACAACTTCGGGTATTGCACCAACTGGTGTAACCACGGGAACACACTCGCAAGCCATTGCCTCAGCCATAGCAACGCCGAATGTTTCGCTTCTTGATAGTTGGCAATACACATTTGCCCTTCCCATGAGAGTCCTAAGATCCTCATCAGATAGATCATGCAAAATAGTCAGGTTTGGGGGAGACTGCTTGATTAATGTATCTAGTATATCGCTTTCTTTTAAGAGTCCAGCCCATACGAAGCTTACGTCTGGCATTTTTTTGGCACATTCTCTAAAAACATCAAATCTTTTCCTTTCTAAACTCAATTTGGTAATTATTCCAACACTTAATACAAGTTTTTTCTCTTTCTTTTGCGGAACGAAGTAGGCAGTATCAACACTGTCTGGTGCGGGTGTATAAATTAGTTTTTTTGGTTTTACGAAAGAGAGCGTTTCATTCATAAGATATTTACTTGCAGCAATACAGCAATCTGCAAATGTTAGTGTGATTTTTGTCATGGTCTTTACAATCCGCCAAGTTAATTCGCAACTATGCTGGCTCTTAGCAACATCATACCCCAAGACAACCACAACGCTTTTGTGTCCAATAATTTTTCCTAACAAAACAGTACAAAATGCATGCTTTCCTGCAAACATTGATACACTCAGGTTATGCTTGTTTATTTTCTTAAGCAATTTGAAAGGGGTAAAAATTCCACGAAATTCAAATTTTTTTACATTATATTTTTCTGATAACATATCAAATACTGTCTGATGAAACCTCTGCCAACTTCGATAGATAATTACTATTTCTCCTTTTTTTTTAACCATACTACCTTTTCCCCAACTTCTCCATCACCATTGGGAACTTTTCCTTGAAGGTAATGGCGTGTTCCTCAGGCACAGAAAAGGAAACTCTGATGAAGTTCTGGCCAAAGCGTTTTGAGACATAGGTGCCTGAGCGGACAAAGATTTTGTGTTCGTAAAGCAACTCATTCTGCACAGCATCTGGCATTATCCCTGTCTTGCTGATGTCAATCACAAACATGTTGGCCTGCGAGGGATAAACAGGGAGAAAAACACCCTCAATTCTGTCGCAGGCCTCCTTGATATGGGCCTGGTTTCGCCTGCAGACCTCCTTCACCTTCGGGAACCACTCTTTCTTTGTCTGCAGCGCAGCCAGTGCAGCCCTCTGCCCGAGCACATTGATTGAGAGGTCATTTGTGTTATAAGGCCTGAGTTTATTCATTAACTCCCTATGAGCCACAAGTGCCCCTGTTCGCATTCCCGCTAACCCACAGTTCTTGGACACAGAATAAACCAGTATGCTCGCCTCAGGTAAAAACTCTGTCGCCAGTGTATGGCTATCTGCAAAGTCCCTGTAAGTGATGTCATGTAACACATACAGCTTATTGTCCTTTGCAATCTCACAAATGGCTTTCACCTCATCTCTGGTGTAAGAACTGCCCAGCGGATTCAACGGGTCAATCAGCAAAATCATCTCTGTCTTCTTTGTAACTGCCTCGTTCACCTCATCAATGTTGTATTTCCATGGCGGTCTGTAGATTGGAAAATCCGTGCATTTTGCACCGCAGAGTTCAATAAATCGATGAATTATCAGATAGCTCGGGTCGCTTGTGATAACCACATCTCCATGGTGGAGCAAAGCTCTTGTGGTGATGTACAGTGCTTCTGTCCCGCCGGCTGTTAGCAGTGCCTCAAACTCCTGTAGCGGGAGCCCCAGATCTTCAAGAATCGCCTCTCTTAACCCGAAAATTCCATGGGTGTAAGGATAAAAATTGTATTCCTTTTCCCGCAAAGCCTCAATCACAGCCTTCTCAATAGCATCAGTAGTGGGCAGATGGTTTGTATTCTGGCTCATCCAGATTATTTCATTTCTGTGCTTGTGAGCGTAAACAAACACATCCTTCACTTCTGGAATAGTAATCACCATCCTGCCATAATTCAAACTCTAAATAAACCTATCGGATTTCCGAAAGAGTTCAGCGGTCTGAAGTAAAAGATAGGAGCCAGCACCAAAAAAATTATCTGGATGAAAGTATTTCTGGTTTTGTGATGCACAATGTTTGAAGGGCTGGGTTGCAAGGGATGTGAAATCCAAAAAGAACTGGAAAAGTTGAAAGGAGAGAAGGAAGCTCTTATAGTGGAACTTGAAAAGGTTAAGCCGAAGTTTCGCAATTCATTTTTTCGGAAACACTGGCTAAAACGCTTTTCGTATACCACAAATCGGCTGCGGGACAAAATTAGAGTGGATACAAGTTCAAGAGATTGTGCCAGAGCGCCCTGCAATTAAGAGCTGTCTGGATTCTCTCTTCCTTTTTTTGGTGCACCAACCACCCAAACCTCCTTTTGTCAGCAGAGAAGCCTGCTTCCGAATGATTTCCCAGGAAGTACTCACCCGGGAAGTGAAGCTGGGAAGTAACAAATTCTCTCCTTGTTTCCCGCCATTTCTTTCCTCCCTTCACATACGAGGGGAAGTTGGAGCTGGCAGAAGAAGTGGAAATGATGGACGAAAAAAGAATCCCAGCCTTTGGCAATTCAGCAAAGATAGAGGCACCTAAAAAGTACGGGGATGGAGAGCGTATGTGAGCATAGTAAAAGACTAAGCAGTCGGGACAAAATATATCCAGCATGATTTCATCCAGTGCCAATAAATGGGCAACTTCAGAACTGAATTTTGTTCCACACTTTTTGGAAAAAATTTATATCAGCGTTGGAGATATTGGTAAAGAGGTTGGAAAATGGTGGATATGGATGATGTGGAAGGAATGAAGAAAGTGGACATTAGTGGTCTATTGCCATTAACTGTGCGTTTTCCAGAGCAGATTGAGGAGGCTATGGATATCGCAATGCACTCTCTTGCTGGCTTTTCCTACAAACCCGAAAAAATTGTAATCTGTGGAATGGGGGGCTCAGCAATAGGTGGGGATATCACCGCTGCATGGGCGTTTGATAAAGCCAGAGTTCCAATCTTTGTTGTGAGAGACTATTTCCTCCCTGCCTTCTCAGATGAAAACACCCTTGTGATTGCTGCAAGCTATTCTGGCAATACAGAGGAAACTATCTCTGGTTTTGAGGACGCTTTGAGGAGGAAGTGCAAGGTTGTCACAATTTCCTCAGGTGGTTTGCTTGAGAAAAAGGCAAAGGAGAATGGAGTTCTCCACATAAAAATTCCATCTGGAATGCCTCCCAGAGGTGCAACTGCATACATGCTTGTGCCCCAACTCCTCATCCTTGAGGCCTGTGGTATTGCACCATGTGGAGAGGAACTTAAGGAAAGTGTTGAGGTTTGCAAGGGCCTCAGAGAAAACCTCAGGCCGGAAACACCAGTTGAAAAAAACCAGGCGAAAATTATTGCAAAAAAAATCCTGGGTTCAATCCCAAATGTGTTTGGAATGGGAATCTCAGCACCGATTGCAAAGAGATGGAGAACCCAGATAAATGAAAATTCAAAGATGATTGCAAGGGAGGATGTATTTCCTGAGTTGAACCACAATGATACAGTCGGCTGGAGCGGGGACCCTATGCCTGAGAGGTTTTCTGTAATCATTCTGCGGCATCGTGGCGAATTTGAAAGAAACCGAATGAGAATTGAAATCACGAAAGAGCTTGTGCTAAAACGCTCAAGGGAGATAATTGAAGTATGGGCAACAGGAGCATCAGACCTTGCTAAAATGCTCTCACTCATGTACATTGGGGATTTTGTAAGCATATACCTTGCGATGCTAAGAGACATAGACCCGACCCCTGTGCCTGTAATTGAAAACCTCAAGAAATTGCTTGCAGAAAGGAGGGAGAAATAAAAGGCATGGTACGGTAGGTTTTGGTATTTACCCGGCAAAGTATATATACCATATTTGCGGATATTTACACCACAG
>JAWACX010000123.1:0-5762 GCA_038896575.1 Thermoplasmata archaeon | reverse complement strand
CCATTGCTCTTCCCGCCTTAAAAATTACCTCCTTTTTTATCTGCTCATTTGCGTTATTTAGTTCCAGTGCCTCCAGAACCTGGCGGAGATAGCAGACAACACATTCTGGATATGTTCTCACATTTCGCCATAGCCCTCGGTTCTATTAAACTTTTGTGAAGGTGAAGATGTATCTTACAGGCACCCTCTTCTTTCTGTGCGTCCAGTAACCACAAACAGGACACCTGTAGCCAATAATAACCTCGGTTCCGTTCAATGTCTGGTTCACAATTTTTGTGAGCTTTCCATCACACACCGGGCAGAGAAAGTAAGGCCTCTTTCCCACCGCCTCCCTGGCTACAATCTGGACCTTTACAACACCTCCTTTTATAAGCACCTTCCTCAGCCTTTCCCCGGATAGCCTGTAAAGATTATTTTCCTTTAAAAGTTTTCCCAGGATTAACTTTCTCAACTTTTCCTGGGAATCAACTGTTCTCCCAGCAATGGAGAGGCTTTTTGCAGCTGCTAGAATAGTCTCATTTGAAGGCAGGAAATATTTCCGCTCCTTCTTGCTTTGCTTTTCACCTTCCTCGGTCGCTGTGCAACTCATTGGAGGGGTAAAGCATTCAGAATATTTAAATATCTCCTGTTTAATGCTAAATCTGAGGAAAACTTGACAGAACAAGAGGAAAGTTCCAGCGGTGATGAACCTCCAGATGAGCCCAGTTTTCCGGACATGAGATTTCTGAAAGCTGGTTATTTTTCACTGGTTGTGAGAGAAATAGGGTCCGGGCAAGAAAGAAAGGCATTTTTGACCAGAGATGCGCTGGATTTCTTCACAGTTCCAGTCCTTCTGGAGCGGGCAAGAAAACAGGGAATCCCTGTTGCAGAATTTCACATCACCACACAGTTTGACTTTGAACTTCCAGCCATAATCTATCCACTAAACCCATTCATGTACCTTCCGAGGGTGGTGAAGGAAAGAGGGAGGGTGAAGCATGCAATGGCCTCACTCACGAGAAATCACACCTTCCCTGTTTGTGTTGAGAGAATTCATGGAAAACTCAGGAGAGAGATAGTGCTCCATGGAGAGACAGAGAATGAGGAGGCACAGGAGATTGGGGCAAAACTATGGAAAATCTACAGGATTCCATTGTTTATTGCTTACTTCTTTGAGAGAAGAAATGAACTCTGGCTTAGCGGGGCAGTTCCATTTCCCAGCTCTGGATTGAGGGAAAAAAGGATTTCAGGGAGGAGAGAATGGCAAAGATAGGGTGTTTTGTGGACCTTGAAAATCTGACGCACCCTCCGCAGCTCTCAGCCCTTGTGAAATTTCATCATGCTGCGATGGAGCAAGGCCATACCTTTGAATTCCTGTTCAAGGATGACATTGATTTTGTGCCAGAATATGATGCAATTTTTATTAGAGCAACCACAGACCCGAGAAATGCCACATACGTTGTGTCCCGTCTTGCAGAGCTCCATGGTCTGAAAGTTATCGATGATTCCAGAAGTATTGCAGTGTGCTGCAATAAAGTGCATCTTTACATGCTGATGAAAAAACACAGAATTCCATTTCCCGAAACCTGCTTTCTTTCAAAGCAGGAACTCACTGAGAAAATGGCAAAGGAGCTTTTTGCCCAACTCGGAAAGCCTATCGTGCTTAAAGCCCCCACAACAAACTTCTCAAAGCATGTGGAGAAGGTAAATGATGTGCCCAGGCTCCTGAAAGTTGCCAGGAGGTTCTTCCGCAGAAGTGACATGATTGTTGCCCAGGAGTATCTAGAATCAAGCTATGACTGGAGAGTAGGAATTCTCAATGGTAGTGTGATTTTCGGTGCTAAGTATCACATGGTGAATGGTTACTGGAAAATAAGAAAAACAGTGGGCGGGAGAATTTTCTGGGGTGAGATTAGGGCAGTTGAGGTGCATCAGATACCTGAAAAAATCCGCAGAGAAGCGGTAAAAGCAGCAAATGTAGTGGGAAAGGGGCTCTATGGTGTGGACCTGAAGGTGAAGAACGGAAACATCTTTGTTATTGAGGTGAACGATAATCCCTCAATTGATGCTGGCTACGAGGATGCTGCAAATCCTGAAATTTATGGAAAAATTATTTCTTACCTTGCTGGTCGGTGATGTGATGGTGGCTATAAGGAGGGCAAGAAAAGGGGACATAGAAGGTATTCTGAGTGTTGAGAGGGAAAGCTTTGAGGAATATCTACAGTATTCTCCTTCTGAAATGTATTACCTTCTCTTTGAGGCAAACTCTGAGGGCTGGGTTGCCGAGGCCAGTACAATCGTTGGCTATTATATCCTGCTTTTCAGGAAGAATGCAAGGGTTGGAAGGCTGTATTCAATTGCGGTTGCTCCAGACTGGAGGGGGAGGGGTATCGGGAAGGCACTCCTTCAACATGCTGAAGAGAGAGCGGTCAAAAGGAAATGTAAGGTGATGCACCTGGAAGTAAAGACAACAAACGCAAGTGCAATTGCTCTTTACAAGAAATATGGTTACACCCAGATTGAGTTTCTGCAGAATTACTACAAAGAGGGCGTTCACGGAATAAGGATGGAGAAACGCCTGGCTCCCTAGCCTAGGACTCAAAAAATTTCTGGAGCTCTGTTTGGAGTTGTTCAGATTTTCGCAGGTTATCCAGATAATCTGAAAAATGGACTGCCCTTCTGTCAAGGATAATGCCCACGCCCCTGTCGCTCTCGTTTCTTATCAATCTTCCAATTGCCTGCCGCATCTTTCTTGCTGCGGGAGCATGGACTGTGTATTCCCAGCCCTTCCTGAATTTCAGGTCATAGTAGAGCTGGAGTGCCTTCTGCCTTGCTGAGGGTTTTGGATAGGGAATGCCTACAATCACCACAACCTCCAGTTGCCTGTCAGGAAAATCCATTCCCTCGCTCAACCTTCCACCTGTAACAGCGAACATCACCTTTGCCCTCCTGCAATCCCTGAACCTCTCAATCAAACTTCCCATTTCCACGCTGCTGAGCTCCCTGCTCTCCACATAAACATCCTTCTCAATCCTGTTCTCAATTCCAGATGCTATAAATCTCTCCAGCATCGCAAAGCTCGGAAAGAAAACAATCATGTTCCTTTCGGTGGAGTTGCAGATTTCCACAATCTTTTCTCCAATGTGGTCAAGGATTTCTGGAAATGTGGTGATTTCCTCATACCTTGTTGTCACACTGGGGTCATAGAGCAGGAGCAAATTTTCCTTCGGGAAGGGCGAAGGGAGTGTGAGAAGCACTGTTCTTTCCCTGGCCAGTCCCATGCTGTCCCTGTATTCTCCCAGAGGTGCAAGGGTTCCCGACATATGAATGCTTGCATGGACCGAGCAGAGCGGCAGGGCTGCCAAACTTGGGTCAAGACAGAAGGCAATAATTTCTGGATTCTCACCATCTCGCACAAGTTTCGTGTATTCCTCTCCAGTTATGGAGAACCAGGAAAGTATGAAGTTTGCTGTTGCCCGCATGTAAGACCTGGGTAGTTTCCGCTCCAGTCTTTTTTTCTCGCTGTAAATTTCACCCGTGTGCAGGAGCTCAAGAACAACTGCCCTGAGTTTGTTTGTATCAACTTTCAATCTGGAAAGGATGTAGGTTTGAATGTAATCCGGGGGCACAAAACCCTCCTCCTCCCTCGCAAACTCCTTGCTGCATTCCACAAGCATTTGCTCAATTTCCTCAAGGAAATGGGTTGCTGGCACAGAATTTGCCAGCACAGGATTTCCCATCTCCTCAGCCTCATTTATGGCCGCGTGTACACTGAACTTGCTTAAGGCAATGCTCTGCAACTCCCTGCAATACTCCAGCAGGTTGTGAGCTTCATCCACAATAACTATGAGATTCTCAAGCCTCGCATTCCACCAGGTTAACAGTGCTCTCTGGATGTGGGGCATGAAAAAGTAAGCATAGGGAGCGACAACCACATCCGCATCCTTAAGATTTGCCTTTATCCATTCATAGGCACAGATGTTATGCCCCTTTGCCTCCTCGTAAACCTCCTCAACACTGTTCACATTTTTTAGAAAATTGAGCTGGATGTTCTCGGCTGTGAGCAAATTTGCAAAGAAGGGACAGCCCTCCTCTACTTCCAGTATTCTTGAGCTGTCCTCATCTACAAAAAAAATTTCAGTGCTATTGCTGGTCCTTGCGATACTGTTCAATGTGTGCTTCTTTCTGTCCCTGCAGAGTTTTGCAAGTTCTTCGGGAAGCGCAGATTCAAATTCCTTGAAAAGCATGCAGAGGTTTGCCCTGCCCTGGAGTCCAATTGCTGTGAACTCAATTTTTTCCCGTATTTTCTTCAACTCCTTGAAGACCTGTTGCTGCTGCGTGTTGGTTTTTGTGAGATAAAGTACTTTCTTTCCGTGTTTGATTGCATATTCCACACAGGGCACAAGCACCGCTACAGTTTTTCCACTGCCAGTTGGAGAATCCAGGAGGAGATGCTGCTTTGCAGAAAGAATCTCTTCAACAACCTCCAAAATTTTTTTCTGGTTCTCTCTGGGAATGTAGGGAAAAGATTGCATAAGAATTACTTTGCCACAATTTCAAACTCAAAGTTGGGCGTGATTACAAGGGGGTAATATTTCCTGTCATGCTTTGTTTCTCTCATCTTCACAATTCCCACAAAGAGGTTCATCACACTGTCTGTTCTTCGCAAATCCGTGTGGATTATCCCATCTGCAAGAAATTCCTCAACTCCGTACTGGCCAAACTCGCTGTTTTCACTTTTCATCTCGGTGACTAAAAAGGCTGTGAGGTTCATGTCCCGCAGCACCTCAAAAAAGTAGAATAGCTGGTCTCTTGGGTTCCTCATATCCGAGATTGCATAGAGTGCGTTGAGTGAATCTAAGGCGAGAAAATCAAATCCGATGTCCTGTTTGAAGGTTTTAATCTGATTTATGAGCGACTCCATCCAGTCCACCTTCTCACTCGGAAATTCCTTGAGTTGCTTTCTCAGAAACCCGAGGTCTATTATTGCAAATTTGTCCTCTATTTCGCCGAGTTTCATACCCACCTTTCCAGCCCTTCTCAAAATTAGATTCCTCTTCTCCTCAAGTGAAATGTAGAGTGCCTTTCCATGCCCTCTCACGACATTTTCATACAGGGTATGGAGCACCAGCAGGGTTTTCATACTTCCAGCTACACCGCTAACAAGGACAACATGGCCCACAGGAATGCCACCTTCCATCTTTTCATCCAGTCCTTTTATGAATGTAGGAATTCTTTCCATGGTCCTCACCTTCACGATGCCTGGTTGGATTTTCCCTCAATGATTTTAATCAAGCCATTGTAAATTTTTGCCGCAAACTCCTCGCCACTCATTCCCACACATACCTTCCTAATCTCCTCAGCCAGCTTTAGATACTCATCCCTTGTAAGCTCTGTTTTGCCGTTGAGCCCGAGTTTCTTTTTCTGCAATTTAATTGTGGCTCTGACCATATCTCCAAACATCATTCGGAGGTATTCCTCAATTGCGGTTTCAAGGTCTCCACCCATGGTTCACCGTTATGGTTGATGGCAATGGAATATATAACCTTTTTTAAGTTTTTCGGGATGTTGTGTCTGAAACTTCCTAAAAGTTGAGGAATATGTCAGAGGGTTTCTCACTTCCTTATACCCTGATTGTACATGCTGGCGAGCGTTTTTCCCACAGAGCTCCGACAGGTTTATATACTTCCAGCATATTACCTATTTCGGTGATAACATGAAGAGAAAAAGAGAACTTCCAGAATGGGTGCTGAAATACAAAACTAAGGGGATTGAGATTGACA
>JAWACX010000122.1:0-5801 GCA_038896575.1 Thermoplasmata archaeon | reverse complement strand
TTAGTTATTATGGCCGGAGTTGAGGATTTTGCAGAAAAGATACGCGAGTGCACCTCAGAAACACTAACAGATTTATCAACAAGAGGAAAAAACTTCTTTCTCAACCATCGGACACCTGCTGTTCTTATCAAGGACTGGGAGAGGATTATTGAACAGATTTGATAGATTTTTTCTTCCACAGATGCCCTGAAGTGTCCAAATGCCTCATGCTGGGCCTCCGGGACCTTAAGTCTCTCCCAGCTCTTTCCAGCACCATAGGTTTCGGGCACTTCTTCCAAATCTGGCAATATTGCCAGCAGCCGAGGTTAATCTTGCAAAACCCTTAAATATACCGATACCTATTGAAAGGTAACACAGGTGGAAAGATGAAAGCAAGAAGTGGACACATTCTCATTAAGGGAAAAATGGACTGGTATGAACTCCAGGATGTTTATACCGAGGTGTTCACTACTTTTCTGAAGGAAACAAAGCAATGGAATGAAAATGAGCCTGAAATCAATGATGTGCTTTTGTGCATGAATATAATGGACCTGAAGAGAAATAAAAAGCCAGAGGGATACAACCGCCCCGGATTCATGAGGCTCTTCTTCCCGATAAGGGATGATGGAAGGATTGAGTTCTGCATTTACCGCAACTCCAAATGTGCTGAGGTTGTCAACATTACCCAGGATATTGCAAAGATACTGGAGAGAAATGGAATTGAAAATGAGGTAATTTTTGATAAAATGCTCCTGCATGCAAATAAGAAAAAATAGAGTTTAGGATTTTTGCATAGGATTCTGGGGTTGCTGGGGTGGATAGCTACTAGGCATGGGTGGATAGTAAGGTTGCTGGTAGTAGGATTGGGGCTGGACAATTTGCTGGGGTTGTGGTGGCTTCCTGCTTCGCACTGCATAGGCAACTCCACAGGCCACAACTACAATTATCAACACCACAATCATCGCTATTAGCCAGACAGGAATTTCTCCGAAAAGACCTGCACTTGGCGCTTCAACCTCTACATTCAAAATCAGAAGTTCCCTTGTTGCATTTCCATCCTGGAAGTTGGTTTTAGTTGCAACGGCTGTGATAGTCACTGTAGTATTGTTGCTCACGGATGGGGCCCTGAATGTTACCACAACCTTTCCACTGGCATCAGTAAACTCTGTTTTTGTGAAATATGTTGTTGTTCCATCAGAAACTGTAATCGTGAGCTCTGCCTCTTCCACAGCCTCACCATCAGCACTCACAATGGCAACAATATCCAGAGTGTTATTCTCCTCCACCGTGCTGTTCGCCTGAATCTCAACTGTGAGTTTCTGCATGGGGAGCACTGTTATGTTCACACTCCTTGTACATTTTTTATAGCCAGCCTTCTCTGCCAGCACAGTTATTGTTGCAGTTGTGACATTCTCAACTGGAGCCGGGGAGTAAACCACAGGACTCATAGGAACTCCGTTATCATTTGTCTTTGTGGAGTTCGGTGCTGCGGTGCCAAGGGTTGTGGTGATTGTCAGGTTCGCACCTTTAACAGGGGCATCTCCTACACTCACAACAATCTCCACATCCAGTGTCTCATAGCACCTTATGCTCTCCCTTGGAACCCTTATTGTAACATTGAGTGTTACTTGCTCTGGATACACATTCACTGTGAGATTCAGCCAGACCTGGGTGTACCCACTTTTGGTAACATGAATCTCTATCCTGCATTCAGTCACTGCGGTTACATAGGGGGCAACTACATTTGTTGCAAAAAGGCCTGCAGAGGTATAACCGCTGCTCTGGTTCACTGAGAGTCCGTTTGAGCTTGCGATCTGCACAGTTGCACCATCAACTGGCTGGGAATTCTCATCACTTACAAGAATCCTTAGCTCTGCTGTTTCGTTTGGGCTCAAGGCATCTGGAGCAAGGGTTGCATTTGCATAAAGAGGAGGCAGCACAACCTTTATCTCCAGCTGGGCAGTTCCATTCGCATAACCCTGCTTTGCCGCAACTACTGTTATTCTCACCAGGGTCTCTGCATCCACCAGGGGCGCTGTGTAAACCGCTGCAAATTCACCTGTGCTGTTTGTCATTCCTGTTTGAGGTTCCAGAGTACCTGTTGTTACACCAAGAACAACCTCCGCATTCTCCACAGGAGTGCCTGACTCTGTGACAGTGATGCTGAGGTTTGAAGTTCCAGAAGGCCTGATGGTGTCCGGGAAGGCCTCAATTTTCACGCTCAGGGATTTTTCATAGACAGCCACATTGTAAACCGGGGTTGAATTCAGATTATTGCAGATATCCTTTGCCTCTATGTAGTATGATAGGCCCTCTAGCGTTACTGCAGAGGCAGGAATTGTTGCGGTGTAGTTGCTGCTCACATTGCTCATCAAAATACTTGTGTAGGTTGGCTCCGAAGTTTTCTTGTAATACACCCTTGCCTCCTTTACCCCTTTATTATCGGTTATCACCGCATCAATTTTTATGCTTCTTCCAGCAAGCCATGATGTAATAGGAGTGTGCTCTATCTCAGGCTTTACAGGGTCTGCATAGGAATTGGCCAGAATGAAACAACCATCGGACATATCAAAGGCACTGATGTTCTGTGCATCTACCGCATAAATCCCAATTCTGTATTGATTCCCATCCTCAAGACCCCAGGTAACCCAGTCGTAGCTTCCCTGTGCTGCAGGGAGATTCCTCGCAATTTCAATCCATGTAATTCCGTTATCCGGGGAATAGAATAGATCTACAGTGGTAGCCCCGGCTGCATTCCATGTGATTGTTACCGTGCCTGAAACATTTTCACCGCCATTCGGTGAAATCACAGTGACTGAGGGATGGGTGGTGCCTGTGAGAAACATCAGCACTTTATCAATTATGTCCGCTCTGGCATTCGCATCCTGGATATCCTCAAATGCAAATGAGAAATAGACCATCCTGTAGTTCCCCTCATACCTGATTCCAGCATCAGTTTTTCCGCTAACCTGACCAAAGTAATTGAATGTATCCTGCTGGAATGTGACCGAACCCCCGTTATTTGTTATATCATCTGGATAAAACCCGTAATTCATGTTGTCCTTTATCTGCAGCCCTGCAGTGTAGGCATCGCTTATCGGGTCCCCTGATTGCCCGTAAATGTGGGATTGGGTGGGAAGGACAATTGGACTGTCAGTAGGCACATCGCGGTTGTATGTGGCATGAAGATAATTGGTATAGAATGATTGCTGGGAGGCTGTGCCGCCATTCTCAAATATGTCCCATCCGATATCCTGGCCTGAAACAAACACATTTCCACCCAGGTCCATGTAGGCCTTCAAAATGTTTGTTTCGTTCTGCCCGAGCTGGGGATAGCATTCACTCGTGTGCCAGACTATTGCCTTGAAATTTCCCATCGCATAGATGTTTGGAACTCCCTGGCTCTTGAACTCCCAGTAGCCGAACAACCACCCCTTACTCTCAATTGCATTGGAGTAATACTGGTCAAGGTTTACACCGGAATCATCATCCACAAGGAGTATGTTGCCCCGCCTTGTTGTAAATGTAAAATGGGAACCATTGTTATCTGCAACTGCAACATGCCCTGAGATGTCAGTGGAGTAGACATCAAACACATAGGTTGTCTCTGGCTCAAGCCCCAAAAGCTTGATTGTGTGATGGACTGCAGTTGTGGGGTCAGAAACAGGGGTTGTGGGGGATGATGGACCATATTTTATCATGGAATCCGCACTCTCATCCGTGTCCCACTCAATTACAGCGCTTGTGGCAGTTATCGCCTTCACGCTTACATTAAAAATCCTCGGGGGCAATGTGTCTGCAACAGCATGGGCTATTGCATACCATCCGGGGACGGAGGGGTCTGCATAGGCTGCAAAAATGTCATCTCCATGGGAGATTTGAAGCACACCTGGAGCATTTGTGAGCGAGGTGTTGATGGTGCCCACAAATTTCTTGGACCCTGGTGCCGTTTCAGTCAGTATGACAGTTTCAGGGTTCTTTTCCGTGGTACTGTTTATCATCACTGAAAGAGTTGTTGTGGAAGCATCCATATCCTGGACTGTGATTGTAATTGTGTCATTTTCCTTGTAAACACTTCTGTCAAACCCGATTTCACCACGGGTCTCATCTATACCACCAGTAATCACAAGCGAGAATGGCTGGGGGCCATAGGGCACATTTTTCCCAATCACGCGCACAATCCAGAGGCCTGTGGGTGGAGAGTTGAGATAAACGCACTCCTCCACATTTGTGGTGTCTGCGGTGCCACCAGAGACCGATTCACTGTTTGAAAACACATTTCCAAGATAGGTCGTGTTTGTTGGAGAGATAACCACAAGGTCCAGGTCGTTCACAATGTCCTTGGCTGCGGAGGGATTTCCTGGATAGTCTGTCCACACGAGAACAAACCTGAGAGGGATGGGGGCAGAGACATAGTACAGGTAATCTGCACTCTGGCCTGTTGAGATTCCGTTCGTGTTATCCACAATTCTAAGCTTTTTTGGTTCACCTGCAAAATAGAGCGAATCCTCAAGATTGATTATTCCCCAGCCCTGGTTGTTGTCCGGTATGTTTGTAGTCATCTTTCTTGCACCTGCAATGAGTGTTGCCTTGATAAGAGAGGCTGAGGGGATAATTGCGTTTGATGGAATTTTTGTGCCTGTGGGATACCAGCCCTCTGTGTAATACTGTCTCACAAGTGCAGCGCCGCCAGCTGCAGTGGGCGTCGCCATTGATGTGCCGTCCATTGAGGTATAGGCTGAGTTATTTGAATTCTTTCTCCCGTCAGAGTCAGCGGAGTTTATTCCACTCCCGGGTGCGCAGATTGTTGGCTTCCTTCGTCCGTCTGCAGTTGGACCCCTGCTGGAGAAGTCTGCTACACTTGAGCCATCATGGGTTGTTGCTCCAACAGTAACAATATTTTTCGCAGTGCCAGGGTTCCCCACGGTATTGGCAGAGGGCCCGCTGTTGCCAGCTGCAAAAAATATGAGCATGTCCCTGTGCTCCCACATAAACTCGTCTGTCTGCATTGCGTAAACTCCATAATCGTTGTTTTCATCACCCCAGGAATTGGAGTGAAGCCTTGCCCCATCATTGTAGGCCCACTGGTAAAGGGTGTTGAGGTCAGAAGGCAGCGAGAGAGAGTCACCGGCACCACCTATATCAGTGAATGAAATCTTGGCACTTGGTGCCATTCCTTTACCATTTGCGTTAGTGCCACCAACATAGGAATTGTTTCCCGCAATAGTACATGCAACATGGGTTCCGTGGCCTGAATAATCAAGGTCGTAATCGTCCACATACACATGGTAGTTCACAATTTTTCTATGCTGGAGGTCTGGTGGTTGTGAACCTGGAGGATTGCTGTATCTTATCTGGTAACGACTCGGGTCCCTGAATGCCTCATGGTCCCAGTCAATGCCTGTATCGCTCTCGCCCACAATCTGGCCATCCCCATAAAGTCCACGGTTCCAGATTGGAGTGTTTCCACTTGTTCCAGACTGGATAACACCCGCGGAAATTGAGTTCTGAATTCTCACTGGATACCATTTTTCAATCCAGGAAACAGTGGGAATCCGGGCCACAGTGCCCAGCGAATCCTTTGAAACAACAGCATCTATTGTGTGGAAGCTTTTGCCTGTCTGGGAGGAAATAACTTCAATGCCCAGCTTCTTGAAAATACCCACTGTTCTCTCAAGGTTCTCATTTCCGAAAACAAGAACCTTTACCCTGGTGTCCCCGGCTATTGACCAGAGGTCTGGATGGACCCTGTAGTAGGGCTGGTAAATTCCCACCCAGCGGACAAATTCAAGCGACTGCACCTCCTCAAGCACAAATTTATC
>JAWACX010000121.1:0-5815 GCA_038896575.1 Thermoplasmata archaeon | reverse complement strand
TATTGGACATCGAGTCTTGCATTTCAGTCTGCTAATTGTGAAAGCGGATCAAGCTGTGTACGGGTACCGGCTTTTCTGCTTATGCAGCCACTGATTGTAGGTCATGTATGAGGGCTGAGTTCTCCACCATCTCCAGAACGCTGTTTCGGAAAAGCTAGCACCCATCTCCCTCTTTGCCTGGGCTCTGTATTTGTCCACATAGGCCTCATACTGCTGGCGCATAGTCTTCTCATAACTTGTTGCCTCTACTTTCTTACCAGTGAATACCGTGCCGCATTCTGGGCAGGTTTTGGCAGTTGCAGGTATCCAGGCACCACACTCACTGCATCTCACAGTACTTGTCTCAAACTCAGCACCGCACTTCGGGCATTTTGTTGCATTCTCTGGAATGGGGGCACCGCATTCTCCACATTCTCCGAGTTTTCCAATACCCATCTTTGAAATAAGCAGGAAGACCACAACAACCACGACAACAATAACAATTATGAGAATTATCAACCAGAGCATCATTGAGGGAAAGCCACCCTGAGTGCCCCCAACTATACTCACATTTGGCACTGGATACCTCAATTCATTCACTTCAGTGCCATTGACTATTATCTCAAAATTGTATGTCCCTGGTTTGTCAAATTTCACTTGGATAGAGAATTGGCCTGTAGATTCATCTATGGTGCCTATATAATTTCCAATTTCGTTTCCATTGGTGTCGGTCACTCGCAACCTCACATATATCCCGGGCTGCAAAGACCCTCCTTTTGCAGGACTAACCTTTCCTATAATCACATACTCCTGATTTACATTGTATGTTGTGGATATATAGGGTGCAGGATCCCATGTGAGAGTCAATTTTTCAACAAAAATTGAGTTGGAAGCGTTCATTGCAGTGTTGTTCACTCTTGCATAAATCGTATGATTGCGGTCCAAACCTGAAACCTGAACGGTCCATCTGTACTCACAAATGACAGTACTTGTAGCCTGAACTTTTGTGATTGCAGTCTTCCCTATGTAGTTCTGCCTTTGAGTCCCATCTAGGTAGAAGTCTACATTAAACTCAGAAGCATCTATGTCTCCCAGGTTGGTAATGTTTACTCTGATTAGAATTGTGGCGCCATTCTGGGTTGAGGTGATAAAATTGTTCTCTTCATCGTAGAACCAGAGTTTAGAGTCCATCACGAGCTTTGGAGCAAATTTAACATAAATACTTGTTTTCATCTCATCAGTAACTGAGCCTTCTGTGGAGGAAGTTATCTGCACACTTACATTTCTCGTACCTCCATAGCCGACAGGGAGATACCAGTCCAGAGAGACAATTGCAGTGGACTTTGCATTAATCTTCGGAACAGTCTTTGTACCGATTGTCTCATTATCTGTTTTGAACACCACCACGACATTGGAGGCAAATCCATTTCCGTCATTGTAGATTTCCACTGAGAGTGTTGTAGTGGTATTCTCTGCAGGTTCTGGTGAGAAGCTCAGTGTATTAAGATTTATCTGGAGGTTGGGATAGGTAATTATTATTGTCTTGCTTAGCATGTTGTCTCCTTTATCAACCTCAGGCTCCGAGGGAGAAGAGGAGATAATTGTTGCTGTAATCGTATAGGTTGTGCCAGTGGTTGGGGTCCACGAAACCTTCGCATCCCTGCTCTCCCCTATTGGAATTGTTGAAATTGTATCAGTTCCAATAACTCCAACCTCTGTTTTGAACTGGACAGAAACACTGGATGCAGCACCGTCCCCGTTGTTCCTTATTGTTGCACGGATTTCTGCAGTCTCATTAACATTCACGCTCTCAGAGGGTGCACCGTTAACAAGAACAAAAAGATACTCAATTGCAAGGGACGGCCTTCCGGAGATGCTGAATGTAGCTGTATAGTTATTATCATTTTCATCTGTTTCTGAGACAAGGTTGTCGGGGTCCACAAAAGCAGTGACCACTACCTGGCCTGAGTAATCAAATGTATATGGATATACAAAATCCAAGCTACTGCCCTGGATAATGTCTGCAGAAGGTGTATCTCCTATGAGAACACCATTAACAATGAATCTTACAGTGACACCTTTTGCAGTAGCAAGTCCTGTGTTCTCAACCTTTGCAGTGAGGTTCACAGTATCTCCCTTTAATGGCTGGGCTGGTGTGGTCCCCACGCTACTAATCCTCAGATTGGGAAGGTCTATTGAGATTCCCACTGGTGAAGTGGTGAAGACATTATCATTTTCCGCCATATCTGGGTAGGCGGGGAGGGTTATAATGCCGGTGCCCCTCTTTGTCCCGAGGTAGGTGCAGGTTGCATTGTAGGAACCTATAAACAAACCATTGGGTAAGGTTGTGACATTTATGTAATCTGAGGCAACAGGATAGGTAATTATTCCCAGAGCATCTGACTGGTTTGTGAAACCGTTAGCCGTCAAATACAGCTTAATCATTGGATGTGCATTCAGATTGTTTGCCTGAGAGGCAATAGCGTACTGGACCATTGCCGAGGAGGGGGTGTAATTTAAGCTAACAAGCTGTGCTCCCTGGATTGGCATTCTGTTCTGGTCGTAAACAGGGATTTTTGCCCATCTGTAAATAAGCACCTGGCTGTCGTTGTATGTAACGATTGCTGGTGCATGCTTCTGCCCGTTTCCACTCTCATCCACAGGTGGTGTTTCTTCCTCATCAAAGGTGACATTGAGAATTTCCAGAGTGGCGCTATCGTAAAGCACTATCTTGTTCGGGGTGCCAACGGAAAGAGCCGGGTTATCCCAGTCAACAGAGATATTGGAGTTTATTGCAGTCATTATTGTATTCCCGGTAAGTGAGATGTTGAATTCATATGCAGGTCTAACAATAACATCAAACCTGGTAATTGAGATATTACCGGCATTGCCATTATGGGTAAATCTGAATCTTAGATTTGTAAGGCCAGTGAGTGTTGTTACCTTGAGCGGGACCACATCACTTTCCTGTGCATCAGGAATAGGGGTAACTGGCAGGTTCTCCCAGGTAGTGCCTGCATTATAAGATACCTGAAAACTTTGGGTGCCATTGTATTCTGGTGTGGTGGAATACTCATATTGGAGAGCTACATAGGCCAGTTTGTCATATGTTATCTGGGAAACATCAAACTGTCCTACATTCATGGTTTGACCGGGCTGTAATTCAACATAGCCCTGGAAATCCTTTGGAGTAAGCTGATAATCAACGATGTTTACATTTTCATAATATTTATCAATCACAGAGTCTGCTATGTACACCCTTGAATTCACAAATGCGATTATTGGTGCATCATCATTATCGTCAATTTTCGCGATATCACTTTGCCACACAGAAGGCATTTCTGTAAGGCCTGTAATCTGGGAATTGTTCATATACAATTCAGAATTCACAAGATAGAGATAACCTGGGAATGCAAGCTTTGAATTTTTCATTACAATTTTGCCCCCGTCTGAAGAAAGGTTAAACTTGAGATAGGGGTTTATCATCATCACTGACACAGAGATTGTGCTGTTTTCCAGATAAAGGGTTCCACCAGAGTTGATTTTCAGGAAATATTTTTTGGGCTGGCTCACCGGATAGAGGCCCCCATCCTGAAGGAACTGAATCTCTATATTTCTCACAGTGAGATTTCCGCCGGCATTTATTGTTATGTTCCCATCCATGCCCAGAACTCCACTCGGAGCTGTTGAGCGGTCTAAGATAACTGTGGTATCCACCACGAGGTCATTTCCCGCCCTAATGCCAATCCCCATTTTCTCCATTCCAATACATGGTAGCCCACTGGTTACTGCTGCTGGAAGTAATACGAGCATTGCTACGCAGACTGGCCAAACCACTTGCCCTGTTTTATTTGCATTTCCTTTCATAATCTATCATCCCTCTCTGTTTTTGTTTGTTACCTACATGGAGATTTTGTATATATACCTATTGGCAGCCTTCCGTAAAATCTATTATATAGGAACGATTTGGGAATGTGGGGATAATTTGGGGAAAGCACTGGTTAACAGGGAAAAGGAAATGGGCATTATCCTTGAGGCCCTAGAAAATGCAAAAAAGGGCAAAGGCAGGACACTGATAATTTCAGGAGAAACTGGAATAGGCAAGACGAGACTGCTGGAGGAACTGAAGGATAGGTCCATTGCTGAAAATTTGGAGGTGTACTGGGGAAGTGGTATTGATGAGAATGCTATGCCTTACCACCCATTTCTGGCTGTTCTCCAGAAAAACAGGTACCTGATAGAGGAATTACGAAGCAGTGCCCCTCCAGCTATCTCCCTTCTCCTCGGAGAACAGGTGAAAACACCGGTTTCTGCCGATGTAGATTTTACAATAGAGAGCCGAAGGCTGAGAGAGATAATATTCAGAATTATAAAAACAAAGGCTACAAAAAATACGATAGTCCTGCTTTTTGATGATATCCAGTGGTTTGATCCCTCCTCAATTGCCCTTCTTCACTATCTGGCAAGAAATATCTCAGATATCTCTGTGCTAATATGCTGCTCCTACAATACAGAGGAAATCAAGGAGAGCAGGAACAGTAAATTGCTCTCAGAGTTACGGCAGATGAATATAGAGAGAATCATAGACACGATAGAGCTGAAACCTCTGTCTCCTGAGGATGTCCATGATTTTATCAGAACAATGACGGAGAAAGAACCCAGAAAGGATGTTGCCAAAAAAGTGTTTGAAAAAACAGATGGCAATCCCCTTTTTATTGAGGAAATAATAAAGGCCTATGGAGATAGAATTGTCCAGCGGGATTTTGCGATGGATGAGGAAGAGACAGAAATTCCCCAGACTGTGAAATACATTATTACCAGAAAGCTGGATAGAATGTCTCAGGAAAAGAAGAAAATACTTACCATTGCAAGTGTTTTTGGAAGGGAATTTTATTTTTCAGTGGTTCAAAAGCTGAGCGAGATGAGTGAAGAGGAGGTTTTAGAAAATCTGGAGGAGCTTGTTGAGGAAGGGGTTCTGTTTGAGAAGGGGTACGAAGAGATTTTCTGCTTCCGGCATAACCTGATGCGCGAGGTAATTTATTCCACAATGAACAGGATAAGGCGAAAACAACTTCATGCCAAGATTGCGGCAGCGCTTTCAGCCCACAAGACGATGAAAAATACGGGAGAGATTGCAAAGCATTATTATCTGGCAGGAAATTACGAGGAGGCGTTCAAGTACGCAAAGGAGGCTGGAGAAAATTTTGCAAAGCTCTATGCCTCTGAAGAATCTCTTTTCTATTTAGACATTGCCATGAAATCTCTTGAAAAATTGAATCAAGGAAGGCTAGGAGACCTCCTTGAGGTGTTGAAAAACGCAACTGAAATATCATTTAGGGCTGGAAGATATATGGATACTCTCACCTACCTCCGTAAACTTGAGGAGATATCTCAGGAAAATGAAGAGGAAAACTTGTACCTTGAGACCATAGTGCGTATGGGAGAGACATACTTCAGGCTCGGTGCTTACGAAGAAGCCTTGTTCAGATTTGAAGATGCAATTGGGAAGGTGGGTGGCAACGAGATTCTGAGAGGGAGAATCTTCAAGGGAATCTCTGAAGTTTACAGGGAGAAGGGAAAACTGGATTATGCCATTGAGTACGCAGAACATGCTATAGAGATTGCCAGAAAACACAATGAAATGAAACTTCTCAGCGATGGATATATGGACCTGGCCCTTGCGTACTACCGGAGAGGAAATTTTGAGGATGCGATTGAGAATATTGAGAAATCTGTGGTGATAAGAAAGGAGATAAGAGACGAAAGAGGTCTGATGAGTGCCGTGAACAATCTTGGGGCAATCCACATGGAAAGAGGGAATTATGAAGATGACGGA
>JAWACX010000120.1:0-5874 GCA_038896575.1 Thermoplasmata archaeon | reverse complement strand
TGCGGTGCCCATTCCTTCAAGCACCATGTTCAGGGGCCATGAGGTAGAATACAGAATCAATGACAGCGGTGCGGTGGCGGTGGTCACAACACCAGAGTTTGTGAAGGAGGTAGAGGAAATCAGGGACAAGTGCCCGACCCTGAAGCATGTGGTTATTGTGGGTGAACCGCAGAATGAAAGACAGCTTTCTTTCGATGCCCTGATGAAAGAAGCGAGCCGAAATCTCGTGCTTGAAGACACTCTCAGCACAGACATGGCCTTCTTCTGCTACACTTCAGGCACAACAGGGATGCCAAAAGGAGCTGTGCACCTTCATAGATGGGTTATAGGAAATGACCCGGGTGCGAAATACTGGCATGCATACAAAGAAGATGACATTGTGGCTCACACAGGACAGCTAAACTGGATTTATCCTCTCGGTAACGGTTTCCTCTATGCCTGGAGGCATGGAGTAAGCACATTTATTTACGAAGGAAGGTTTGACCCGGAACGCTGGTTCCAGTTGCTTGAGAAATATCAGATTACCTCATTGGCTTCAGTCCCGACAGCATACCGAATGTTTCTTACTGTGAAGGATGCAGAAAAACGCTACGACCTCTCAAGCCTGAGACACTGCATAAGTGCCGGTGAACCCCTGAATCCAGAGGTTATCCAGGAATGGAAGCGGCGCTTTGGACTTGACATCTATGATGGCATAGGAATGACAGAGGTTATGGTTTATCTTTCAAACATGCCAGGACTTGAAATAAGGCCTGGCTCCTGCGGAAAACCACAGCCAGGGCATAAGTGCGCAATTGTTGACGCTGAGGGAAGGGTTCTGCCTCCAGGTGAGGAAGGGACACTCGCGGTAAGCGCGGATGACCCCGGTCTGTTCAAGGAATACTGGAACAAGCCAGATAAAACAGCTGAATGCTTCAAGAATGGCTGGTTCCTTACAGGAGACACATTGAGCTATGATGAGGATGGTTATTTCTGGTTTAAGGGCAGGGGCGATGACTTGATCAAGGCATCTGGATACAGAATTTCACCGTTTGAGGTGGAGAGCACGCTCATAGAGCATCCCGCAGTGCTGGAGGCCGCAGCGGTTGCAAGCCCGGATGAAATGAGGGGCAATGTGGTGAAGGCATTTATCGTGCTTAAGCCGGGTTACAAGCCGTCCGAGGAACTTGCAAAGGAAATTCAGGAATTTGCAAAGCAGCATTCTGCACCCTATAAGTATCCGAGGCTAATTGAGTTTGTGAATGAACTGCCAAAAACCCAGAGTGGGAAGATCAAGCGGAAGGAGCTCAGAGAACGGGAGCTTGCAAAGGCAAAGAGGCAGGGTTGAGAGCCATGGAAATAAATCTGGGCGAGGCATACAGACTCTTTCCTGCTTTCCCTGTTGCCCTGGTAACCTGTGGAACTCCAGAGCATACAAACATAATCACAATAGGCATGTGCCACATTTTTTCTTTCTCTCCCCCTTTAATTGGAATTGGCGTGGCTCCGAAAAGGTACTCATATAAGCTTCTGAAGGAGCATGGAGAATTTGTTGTTAATCTGCCAACAAGGAATCTGGCAGAAGCGGTCATGAAGTGCGGGAGCACGAGCGGGAATAATGTGGAAAAATTCAGTTATGCAGGACTCACAAAGATTCCAAGCAAGAAGGTGAGCACGCCTTCTATCAAAGAGTGTCCGCTCAGGTTTGAGTGTATCACCAGGCAGGAGTTTACAACAGGGGACCACACATGGTTTGTGGGCGAAATAGTCCATTGCGAGGCAGAGGAGCATTCAAAAGAGGAACTCTTGCTCTACTGGGGAGGAGAGTTCAGGGTTCCTGGCAATGTTGTGAGGAAGCGGGCTTAGGGTGGGAACCTGGGTGCGGATGAGAGATTCTGCAGGGAATTTGGTGAACTTGAATTTGCTCCTGCTGGAAATTATCTCCCTTGCGTAAGGAGCGGGAAACTTCTTTTTTTGAGTGGAATGCTACCCAGAACAATGGAGGGTGTGAGCCACACCGGAAAGCTTGGGGTGCTTTCAAAGGAAGAAGGGTATGCGGCAGCCAGAAATGCAGCAATCTGTGCTCTCCATGCAGTGCGGAAGAAAATTGGCAGCCTTGACCTCGTGAGCAGGGTTCTCTGCCTTACCGTGTTCGTGAACTGCCTGCCTGATTTTACAGAGATACCGTTTGTTGCCAATGGTGCCTCAGACCTCCTTGTTGAGATTTTCGGTGAGGCAGGAAAACATGCGAGAACTGCTGTTGGTGCTCCTTCATTGCCTCTGAATGCAGCTGTTGAGATAAGCCTCATCCTTGAACTCAGGGAGTAAAATGGATTTTTTCACACATCTGATGTTTGGCTTCCTGGTTTCTTCCTGGCTTTCAGGCAATTTCTACAATCCCTATGTGATTCTCGGCTCCCTCCTTGCAGTGCTGCCAGATTTTGACATTTTTCTTTACCCGCTCTGGCGAAGGTTTCCGTTCACAGCCCATCACGGGATTACCCACACACTCTTTTTTGTGGTTCTTGCATCCCCTGTGATTGCTCTGACTGCAAAGTTTTTTCTCTGGAATGAGCTAGGATTTGGTGTTGCAACAGAAATAATGTTTATTACCGGAGCCCTGCATCTGCTCTGCGATGCTCTCACAAATTGGGGAACCCCGTTGCTTTATCCAGTATCAAAAAAATATTACAATTTACGCCTTGATGTTGCTGTGAATCCCTATCTCATGCTTGGCTTCTTTGGAGCAGTCCTTTTCCTCGCTTCAGTCCGTTTCCGCTACCTTGCCTTCCTCAACATGGAAATGGCTTCTGGAATTCTCGGCTTGAGCTACCTTTCCTATTTCGGACTCCGTGCGGGTTTCAAGCTCCATCTCAGGAGAGCCCATGGAAATGCGTTTGTGCTCCTGCCCACCGAGAAACCCTGGCACTGGCGGATGGCACAGAGAGATGAAACCGAAAGTGAGATTGTTGTG
This sequence comes from Thermoplasmata archaeon, assembly GCA_038896575.1. Classification (GTDB taxonomy): domain Archaea; phylum Thermoplasmatota; class Thermoplasmata; order Lutacidiplasmatales; family SKW197; genus SKW197. The sequence goes on along the minus strand of JAWACX010000120.1, from coordinate 2,921 downwards.
AGGGTGAAAAACAGCAATGGATTGAGCGAATACAGAATTCCGAAGCCAAGAGGGAAAATTGAGATAAGGAAGCCAGAGGACTTGGTTTACACATACTTTCTTCCTGAGGTTCAGAGCCATCTTTGCGTTTTCAGATTTCCCTACTACGAGATGAAATTGAGCAAGGATGCCTGGGAGATTGTCTGGTATGTGGCTGAGATGCATCCAAGGATGAACCTGAGGGTTGTGTATAGAGATGGAAAACTGCGCGTAACCTCTTGGTGGTAAAGGGAAGGATAAGCGTCATCTGTGGGACTCAGGAAGGGTTCATTCCTCGGAAGAAAATTTCATCGCACAATAAGGTCTGGTGAATTTTCCCGGCGTTTGCTTGAAGTTTCGCAGTACATACACCCCACTATGGTTAAATTTCTTGCAGAATATAAAATGCTCACCCACTTCCAAACCACTCAAAACATCCTTTTACTGTGTCCAAGTGGTATGAGAGCAGTCCAAGGATATATCAGCATCAGCTACAAATCGCGTAAAATCTGTAAGCAAGTTCCTCAAGAAATTCTGTATAGTATCTGAAAAAATTTTATCTATTGCTCTGAACAAGCCGATAGGCTTACCGGTTCTAATTTGTGTTATTTCCCGAAAGCATAGTATATTTTGTCCTTGTAATATACGAAAAGCGTTTTAGCCAGTATGTTAATAAAAAGGCATTTGCGAAACTTCGGGTTAACCCACGGAGTTCCATTCAAATCATACAAAAGGTATTAATAATCCCCACCTATAACATCATGCTCAACAAAGGAGCGAAAGTCTGCATGAGCCCCCCTCTGTTTGGTGGAGACCCTGAAAAGAAACTTCTGGACGAAATCCGGGACATTGTGGAAACTGCAAAGAAGTATCAGAGAGCTGGAAAGCCAGACCAGGCGGCAAATGAGTTCAGGGCAGCGCTGAGGACTTACAATAAGTATGTGGAAGATGTAAAGAAATACAGGAAGGAGTATTCTGAAACCCTTACAGAGGTTGGCAGGGGCCTCTATGCCCTTGATGAAGTGGAGAGAGCGATTGAAGCCCTGGAAAAGGCACTCCAGCTTGATCCAAAGAATGTCCATGCCTGGCTGTTCAAAGGCAGTATCCACTTTGCCAACCCTGGAACTGCCAACTATGCCGTTATCTGCTACACCGAGGCGGTGAAACTTGACCCGAAGAATGTGACTGCATGGCGAAATCTCGGAGATGCCTATAGAGTACTGGGAAAGAATGAGGAGGCAATTCAGGCATACCGAAACCTGATAAAGGTGGAGCCAAATAATCTTGCAAACTATGACAGGATTCTTAAAATAAATCCAAATGACACTTTGGCTCTTGAGGGCAAGGCAGCAGTTTTTGCAAAACAGGGAAAAGTGGATGAAGCAGTTGAGATTTATAAACTCCTTTTTGAGATGAATCCAAAGATGGAGTATTACGATGCAATTGCTGCATTAAAGCCAGAGGAAGCTGCAAATCTGAGCGCCAAGGCTGGCGGACCCCAGCTTGAGATGCCCCCTCAACCCTCAGAACCTGCGGAGCAGGTGCAGCCAAAGCCAGAATACATTGAAGGGCAACCGCAACCTCAAGAAGCAGAGGAACCTGAGGAGCTGGAGTTTCTACCTTCTAAGGAGGAGAGGACTGTTGTTCCCGGTGCAGAGGAACTTCCTACGCTCACAAAGGCACAGCCAAAACCGGAGGAACTAGCAAAGGAGATAAAGCCAATTGAGTTGAAAACAATTAAAATAGAGGAGCCTGTTGAACAAACTGTATCTCAGCCAGTTCCACCCGTAACCGAGGTTACCACGGCACTTTCCCATATCCTGGAATCGCCCTACTCAAAAGATTTCCCGCCTGTTGAGGAAGTTGAACGATTCGTTTCTGAGAATCCAGATGATAAGGAAAAAATCCAAATAATCCTTGATAAGCTACTTGAAGTTGAAAGGTATGCAGACCTCCTGAGACTGATGGAGATAATTCTTCCGGTGCATACAACGGACGATGTCCTCTGGTATTACAATGGGATTGCACTTGCAAAACTGGGGAAAGTGAAGGAGGCATTGAACTCATTTACAGTTTCTGCAAAACTTAACCCGGAAGACCCAGAGGTTTACCTTGCGATGGGCACCCTTTATTGCCAGATGAGGGACTATGAGAAAGGAACCCAGGCTTTGAATGAAGTGCTTAAGCGGAGACCAAAAGAAGGGGAGGCCTGGTATCTAAAAAGTGTGCTTGAGGCGATAAACGGAGATTACAACAAGGCAAAGGCGTTCCTGAAGCAGGCAGTGGTTCTCAGTGAGGAATATAAGGAGAAGGCAAAGTCAGAGAAGGTATTTGAGCCGCTAAAAGGGGACCCTGTTTTCCAGTCAATTGTGGGGTGAGGGGAAATGGGATTTCTTGATGAACTGATGGACAAGGAAAAGAAAGTACTAAAAAAGGCAACAGAAATGTTCAGAGAGGTAAAGTCCCAGGCACAGCGTCTCCCCCAGCCCGAATTGATCAAAAAATATCTGGAGATTTACAAGTATGTGACCCAGAATGTGAAGTCATTTGAAAGGTATGCTGAGAGTTTCTCAAATTTTTTCAATGAGTTGGGGTATGAGCTCTATGTGTTGAACCAGTATGATGCAAGTGAGAACTGTTTTGACAGGGCAATCCGCCTTAACCCGAAGAATGGAATGGCCTGGTATCACAAAGCCCTTATCCTTACCGGGACTGGTAAGAATATAGAGGAAGCTCTTGCTGCCTACGACAAAGCCCTTGAAATTTTCCCAGATAATAAATCAATATGGGCTGGCAAAGGAGAGGCATATAGATTACTGGGACGAACAGACGAGGCAGTGCAGTGTTACCTCAAAGTCCAGGAACTTGATCCCCTGAATGTGTTTTATTTTGACAAAATCTTA
>JAWACX010000119.1:0-5875 GCA_038896575.1 Thermoplasmata archaeon | reverse complement strand
CATGGGAGAATTCAAAAATTTCAATGAAAAATTAGATGAGCATAACAGGAAACTGGATTTGATTCTTGAAAGGCTTGTTGCAATTGAGGAACGAAAAATGTAGTGGAGCAGAAAAAAAGGTTTTCTTCCAGTCGGAATGGACGCAAGAGGATGGATTGTGATAAGGTATATCAAGCGGCTCTTATATTATTGGAGACAAATGTTTGCATCGCCAGTAGCGGCTAATCACTGGTAAATTTTATATTTCACTTTGCGTTCATCCTCTTTGTGATTACCATGAAGCTGGAGAGTAAGGTTACAAAAGGAGTTGGGCTGAGGAACGCAAGATGCAATACCCGTGGTTTTACAAATGGATTCACCAATGGGAATGGCTACAGGAACGGAAGAAAATTGAAAGAAAGCAGAAACCATGGAAAAATTCTGGCTGTTTTCGTGCTTGCAATGCTGGTGCTGAGCGTTGTTGCAGTGCTCACATGGCAGAGCAGCAGTGCAGGAGTTATCAAAATAAACGCAGGCACAAAAATGGAAATAAAGTACACGCCCCGTGGGCCAATCCACATAAACGGCAATGCAGACTTCACCTCTGCCAATGGTGTTATTGGTGGTTCTGGCACACAGAGCGACCCGTACATAATAGAAGGCTGGGAAATAGATGCAAATGGTGGCGCATATGCAATCTGGATTGAGAACACGGATGTCTATTTTGTGATAAGGAATTGCAAGGTTTATGGCGCTGCCTACAATGGGGGTTCCATTGAAGGTGGCGGAATTACATTGTATTTCGTGAAAAATGGAATTTTGGAAAACAACCATTGCACAAACTCCTCTTTTGGAATTATTTTGGCTGTGACTCAAAATACTACTGCGAGAAACAACAAAGTGTTTAACAATTCAGAGGTCGGTGTAGATTTAAGGGGTGCGATTTCTACTACTATATGTGAGAACATAGTTTCCGGTTCCAATATAGGAGTCTATTTATCCTCTAACGCTCAATATAACAACCTCACCCAAAACAATGTTTCTTATAACAACGAAGGTATCAGGGGCATTCATACACACTTTAACACAATAACTGGCAACAACCTGGCTTACAACCGCTATGGTATCTATTTAACCGTTGCAACAAATAATACGATAACATATAATTCTATCCTCTATAATACAGAGTATGGCATTTATATGTTTTACGCATGTGGAGATAACTATATTCATCATAATAACTTTATAGGTAACAGAGTGATAAGCAAGGGTAATGGTGGCAATAGCCAAGCATACGATGTGAATTCAGGTAACTCTTGGCATGACGCTACGGTGCAGCAAGGCAACTACTGGAGCAACTGGGACGGCCAGGGCTGGGGCACTCCAAATGCCTATCCAATTGATGGCGGCGCGGGTGCAAGCGATTGGTATCCGCTCGGCAATCCTGTGTGCGAGGGTTCAGCGCAGTTCTTACTTCCAGTTTTGCTCTCCGGAATCATTGGATTTGCAGGTGCTCGCATCCGAAAAACAGCTAAATGAGATTTCATATCTCCCTCAAAACTTTTCCCTGGCTATCGTAGATTGTAATCCTCAGCGGCAATGTGCCAGGCAATGTATGGGTTGCACAGGCAAGGCAGGGGTCGTAAGCCCGGAAATTCATCTCCACCATGTTCAGCAGTTTATCACTTACCTCTCCGTTCTTTATCAGGGCTTTTGCAGTTCTTGCAATGCCCAGATTCATGCTTGCGTTGTTGTGTCCCGTAGCCACAAGCAGATTCACCCTTGTTATCATTCCATTCTCATCAGCCCAGTAATGGTGGAAGAGCGAACCCCTTGGAGCCTCCACAAACCCAACACCTTCACCTGGCTTTCCGAGTTTCCCTCTAACATCCTTTGCAGTAATGCTCCTGTCCGATGCAAGTTCCAGAATTCTCTCGCTCACATAGAGGGTTTCAATCAATCTCGCCCAGTGATAAGCAAGTGTGTTCTGTACTGGCCTTGTTTTGAAAAACTCAAAGAATCTCTTGTATTCTTCATTTGCCAGAGGCGTTGTAAATCCATTTGCAACATTTATTCTTGCCAGTGGCCCCACGCGGTAAATTCCTGTTCCATCCCCATCCACAAATCCCTTCCAGCCAATTCCCTTCAGATAGGTGAATTTCAAGGATGACCAGGGCTCCACATGCTCGCCAAGATGCTTATAGTATTCTTTGCCCTCATACTTGAGTATCTCATTTCCCTTCGGATCTATCACACGGAAAATTCCATCGTAGAATGCAACCTTTCCATCCTTGTCCACAAGCCCGTGAAAATTGGTTTTGAGCTTGTAAACATCGCCCATAATCAAGTCCACATACTCCTTGTTCTTCAGCACCACATTCTCAAAAATCTCCAGCGATTTTCTGCCGAATTCAACCATTTCCTTACCCATTTCCTCAATCTGAATCCGCTCGGTTTCGTCCAGCGGTTTAGAAACACCACCTGGAATTGCAAAGACAGAATGTGTAGCTCTACCAGAAAGCATCTGCTGAATCTTCTGGGCATGGGCACGATATTTAATCACCATTTTTCCCGCATCCAGTCCAACCTTCTCAATCAGGCCAAGAATGTTTCTTTTCTCCTTCGGTGCATCTGGCCCCACAACAAAATCAGGAGCGGCAAGGGCATAGAAATGAAGAATGTGGCTGTGGGCGGTATGAGCGCAGAGATAAAGTTCTCGCAGCTTCTTCGCCGTTTCCGGCACCTCTGCGTTGAACACGGCATCAACCGCTTTGCCAGAGGCAATGTGATGTGGACCAGGGCAAACTCCACAAATCATGGGTGTAATTCTTGGCATCTCCTCTGCAGGCCTTCCCTGACAGAATTTTTCAAAGCCGCGGAGTTCAACAACCTGGAAGAAAGCATTCTCCACATTCCCTTCCTCATTCAAAAAAATTGAGATTTTTGCCTCGCCTTCAAGCCTGGTTATTGGTTCAATTGTGATTGTTTTCCGCATTCACTCACCCCCTTGCTTCCTTATGTTCCTGTTGATAAGCCCAGACGGAAGGGTGTACCGGTAAAATGTGCCCACCGGGTCAACAATTTTATCAAGGATTTTCTTGAGATTTGCCTCTCCAAGTTCTTTCTCCTTACCAACGCCTACAATTGAGGCAAGGGCAGAGAGCATCTTTGCACCCTGGTCGGTAACATTTGGTAATGGGCCCATGCACCCCCTGCAGGGCATGTTTGCAGTGATGCATTGCACTCCACAGCCACCTCTGGTTGCAGGCCCGAGACAAATTATCCCCTGCTCAAGCAAACATTTTTCTGGCTCTGGCGTTTTTTCATGCACCCTGTAAATCTCAAATATTGCCTTGTTATCTCGCTTTCTCGGACATTCATCACATAGCGATTTCTGGCTTCCAATCACCGTGCCCTTCTTCGGCAACTCACAAGTCTTTCTATAGGCAATTGCAATGTCAATGAGCTGGGAGATTAGTGTTGGAGATGGCGGACAACCTGGCAAATAATAGTCCACATCAATAACAGCGTTTAGAGGTCTTGAGGCATCAAACCATTCCGGCAATGTTAACTCCATTCCATCAACCACAATTTTTTTCTGGGGTTTTGTACCCTCTGGATTCTCCGTGGTTATCGTGTTCTTATAAACCTCCTCAAACATCTCCTCCTTGTTAAAGAGGTTAATCAGCCCGAAAACACCTCCAAAGCAGGCGCATGCCCCAAACGCAACAACAACCTTGGATTTTTCCCTTGCCAGCTTTGCAACATGGAGATGCTCAGAGGTCCTTATTGGTCCATGGAAAATAGAGATGTCCACTTCCTTGCTTCCAAACTTTTCAAAATCCTCAAGTTTGAAATCCATAGCAGTGGGCCAGAAAACAATCTCGGCGTTCTCAGCAAGTTCCAGAATTTTTTCGTTTGTATCAAGAATCGCCACATCGCAGCCAGAGCATGTGGAGCCAAGAGGTATGGCTATCTTGAGTTTTTCCATTAAACCACCTTCTTTCATTTCGGGGTAAGCACTTCTCATATAAAATTCCATCTGAAGGGGAGAAGCAACCAAAGCGCTAGGAAAAGGATTAAAATACTCCTTCCCTAATCCCACCACAATGCATCGGCTAAGAGTGTTGTTCATAGCCATCCTGCTCCTTTCCCTTGCCATAATTTCCATCCAGAATTGCCAGATTGTTTGCGGTGAGGACTACACAGCACCTGGCAAGGTGAACAAGCTTTTCGGGAATTTCACCACGCCTGTGATAAAACCAGGTGAAAATGGAATTCTCAACTTCACAATAAGAAATTATTATTCCACACCTGTCTATAACATTGTCCTGGTTGCAGAAATTTATTTTTATGCAACAATTGAAACAGGCAAAAAAATTACTGATGGTGTCCCGAATCCACCCCGGTTTAGAATGAGCAATACCCAAATAGTAACGCAGGAATGGAATGAGTGGAGGGTTTATTCCGGGCAACCCTACAATCAGTACAGTGCCGCTTTTGGAATCTCCACTTCAAGGGAGACGCCTGAGGGAACCTATTTCGTTAGGTTTATCCTCACCTTCTATGACCCAAACGGAAACCTCCACACCCTCAAATCCAGGGGCTGTTTTACAAATGAGGAATGGAAGGAGGCAACAACCAATGTCTCTGACTATGACATGAACTATCATGGAGGCGTGAACATTTCAAAACTGGGCGTTGACGGAATTTTACCAGATACATCGTTCACAGTTTCATCTGGACCTAACCTCGTGCTCTTCTTCTTCCTTGTCGGGCTCACAATCTTCTTTGCCTGCCTCACTGTAATGTTCTATCTCAACGAAACCAGGGGCATGTTCCCCTGGCTACACCATATCACTTATAGATGGAAGGGCAAGTTTAATCAGTTTCGGGCAATGCTTAAGAAAAGGCTTGAGAAGAAGTGAGGGATAGTCTATATCTCCATACTTTGCAATCACATTTTTTGCATCACCGCAAGAGTTTAAAATTTCAATAGCCATTTCAATCGTTTCATCTGAAATGTTTCTCAGAATCTTTCTTGCTCTCATTCCGAACTTGATTTCTTTCTTGAAGGTCTGGAGGAACCGCCGTGGATACTCGCTGAGCCTCTTTTTGGACAGGTTATTCTCCAGAAGTGCACGCTCAAGCACATCTGCACAAATCAAGGCCGCGGAAATTCCGAGGTAGAGGCCACCACCGCTAACAGGCTTGACCTGGCATGCAGCATCACCGACAAGAACAACATTGTCCTTTACAAATTTCTCATAGAGGCCAAGTGGAATTGCTCCAGTTATTGTTCTAACTTTCTCAATTTTCACATTCTTTCTTTTCTGGATTTCTTCAACAAGCGCGTCAAAGTATCGCTTCGGATGCCCCTCCGCAGAACCAGTACCAATCCGCACGGATTCACCGGATGGAACAGCCCAGCCGAAAAACCCAGGTGCAAGGTTTCTTCCGGTGTAAATCTCAACCTCTCTCAAACCAAAGTTCTTCACCTCTGCGCCATAGGTGGCAATGTATTCCTCCGGCTCATCAAACCTGAACAACTTTCGTGTGGTGCTCACAACACCATCAGCACCCACAACAATCCTTGCTGTATGCTTTTTCTCTCCATGTTTATTCCTCAAAACCAGTTCCACCTTTCCCTCATTTACCTTTGCACCTATGAGTTTGGTATTGAGCGAAAGTTCTCCATATCGTCTATACCTCTCACCCAATTTTTCATCAAATTTTTCCCTGTCTATTGCATAGGCCTTGATTGTGTTTCCAGAGAAGCGGAACTCCTTCCAGGACGGAGAATAGAGTGTTGCCCCGTTAAACTTCGCAACCACACAATCCCAGAGTTTTGTGAGCTCCAGAACTCTGGAAGAAACAAGTCCAGCACACTGCAATG
>JAWACX010000118.1:0-5879 GCA_038896575.1 Thermoplasmata archaeon | reverse complement strand
CGCTTTCTATCTCCCCTTCTGCCATTGGGTTTAGCCAGAGCATTCCATTCACTGCCACAGCCTTCGGAAATTCCTGCTCGCTTAAATTCTTTGCCTTCACTTCAAACCAGAACTCAAATTCTGCTTTTGTCCTCGTGATGTTCTCTGTCCAGTTAACGAAATAAATTCCAGGCTCATGGCTCTGGTTCCAGTTCCCATCGCTCCTTGACAGCCTTTCATAAAACGCTCCCGCTTCCTCTCCATCTCCCATACCATCTCCATCCGTATCATCCGAAAATGGATTCAGAAAATATTTTTGCTCTACACAATCACTCACACTGTCATCATCACTATCTGCCGAAAACGGATTTGTAAGCACCGGGAAAAAGAGAATCTCAATGTCACAACTCAATTCTCCTCCTCCTATTGCTGTGATGTTCACAGTGAGATTTACACTCCTCTTCCCAGCCAGGATTGCTCTGTTCAGTATGCTGCTTCCATCCACCAGTTTCCGCTCCGTTATCCCGCTCTGGTTCTTGGTATAACAGTAGACTGGATTCCCATCTATGAATGCATACATGGAGGCATAATTGCCAGGGTAATCCGTGCTCAGATTCAGGGCCGCATATTCGCATCTGTATGCACCATCAAAATCCGGAAAATCAATTCTGATTGTTGTGTTCCGATGTGCCTTGAGGTTCAAGCGTTGCCACCAGTTCTGTGCATTCTCAAATGGCACAAGTGCCAGATAATCAATGCTCTGGTTATGAGCAACAACTTTTTCCGGTGATTCCATTAGACAGATTGCGTCCGTAATCCATTTCCCCTTTACCGCATTCCTCTGAATCTTCCAGACATTCCTGCCCTGAACCTCAAAATCCACAGCAGTACTATTTGCATGATAGAGCAGAAAATACCTGGCATAAGGAAGCATGAACAGCGGTTTCGAAAATTGGTTCTCGGTCAGCCACCAGATGTAGGGGCTGACCTCATCCCCGTCCTTCAAACCATCTCCATCTGTATCTGCATCCGCAGGGTTCGTGTAGTATCGCTCCAGTTCCTGCTTATCACTCAGACCATCATTGTCCGTGTCTTTGTAAATCGGACTTGACTCCCAGGCATCTAATTTGCCGTTGCAGTTTATGTCTTCCTGGCTGTCAAGCAGTCCATCGTTATCACTATCCGTGTCTCGCATGTTTACTTTGCCATCCCTGTCTGTATCAAGCCAGTAAAGGGGCTCGTCCCCATCCTTGATGCCATCATTGTCGCTATCTGGGTCGCCAAGGTCTGGGAGGCCATCACAATCAGTATCTGAATTCAGATGCACTTCCCTGCCCTCCGCACTGTATTTCCAGAGTGCATATGGGATTGTTTCAATTTGCTCTGCACTTTCATTTTCAGCATAATGTTCTGCAACCAATTCCACATACCAGCGACCTGAAAAGCCAGAGAGTTTTGTGACTAACTTTGTGAGATTTTTTTCGGAAATGCAAAGCACAGCTCCGTAGTAACTACTCCCGATTCTTTTTCCGTGGCCAGCAATTGTGGTATTCACAAATTCCCCTGCCTCCTCCAGAGTTGCAAACTCCTTGCTCTGGTTTTCCATGCTCACAAATTCAAACCGCTCAAGTGTAAAATTGCCATCACTCCAGTTTGTATCAACAGCAATCCATTTTTGTGCACTGCTACTTAATGACTCCCTGTAAACTGTATAAACTTCCATGCCATCTGTGGCATTATCACCGTCATAATCACTCTTGTTGTCCCAGATGCCGTTGTCAAGGTCATAGACTCCATCTGCATCTGTGTCAACGCTTGTCGGACTCGTGCCTTCAAAAATCTCCTTGTGCTTGTAGCCAGGCAATGGCTTCGTGAGATTTGTTTCACTCCAGACACCTGCGTATTTGTAAACCACATGGGTTGTGTTCACCCTGCCATTCTCAAGCCCTGAGACAATGATGAGTTTGTTTCCAGTTCTGTTGATGTAAATGCCACCATCGCCCAATGCAAACAGCAACTCAGGCGTCTCATTCCATGCACTCTCGCTAGCAAAAACATATTTGCTCCAGTTCCACCATATCCAGCCACTGCTGTTGCTGTAATTCCTGATGCTTCTTGCTCCCTCTGCAATGTTTGTTCTGAAACTGCAATTGCCCACTTCTGCACCATCGCTCAGACCATCACAATCCGTGTCACTTGCCTTTGGATTAGCATCTAAATTCCATTCACCAACATTGCTCAACCCATCATTATCAGCATCACCAGAAGCGTCATCTGAGGTAAGGTTAAGCCCGTTCTGAATCTCCCAGCCGTCTGGCATGCCGTCGTTATCCACATCTGGGTTTCTGCAATGCAATGCACTTGCTGTTGCGTTCTGCAATGTTTTGTTCCAGTAATTGATTTCGGCACCGTCGGGCAACAAATCATTATCTGTATCTGGATTTGCTGGGTTCAGCCCGAGCACTGCCTCCTCATAATCGCCTATCCCGTCTCCATCCGTATCATTGGAAGTAGGGTCTGTTCCGAGCATATACTCCTTGCTGTCGTTGAGCCCATCATGCTCTGTATCAGGCAAAATGGGAGAGCTTCCGAACTCAATCTCCTGGCTATCACTCAGCCCGTCCAGGTCAGCATCAGCATCAAACGGGTTCAGACCAAATCTTGAGAACACTGCAAAGGAAAAATTCCCGCTGATGGCAATATTACCCCCCAGTGCATTGAAGTTGAACACCAGGTGCTCCTGCTCTTGGAGAGGCAAAATCCTGCTCTTTCCAAGTTTAACCTCAACATCTCCCCTTGCATCATATACTGCAACTCTGGAGAACCCCTCTACCTCCACTGGAATTTCCATGCTTCCAGTGCAACTCTTCAGGGGCACATAGCAAAGCTCAATTCCATCCTCAACCCCGTCTCCATCTGTGTCATTTACCAGCGGTTCCGTCCCCCAGTAAACCTCCACACCGTCCAGTGCCCCATCTCCATCAGAATCCGGATTCGTGGCATTTAACCCGAGTTCCCTCTCTGCAGCATCCCAGACAAAATCAGCATCTGCATCTCCATCTCCCTGTTCCTTCCCCCTCTCAAATACCAGATGCACCTTTTCTCCCTTGCCCCCGCGGAAAACCACTCCATCAAACACTCTTTCCCTCACCTTTCCATCTTTGCCATAGCCAGTTATGTTATTTCCTAACATTATGTAAATCCTTGCCCCTTCACCGATTGCGGCTCCTTCCACCAGCCCCGGTTTCACCCTCAGCTGAAAAATCCCGAAATAATCCTCAACAAGATTTCCACAGAGTTTCCAGTCGGTGTCTGGTAATTCTACTGGCTCAAACTTCTCAATCCTTTCCAAACGCAATTTCTGCAATCCAGTTGCATAAAATGTCCGATTCTCTCTGACAGAAACAACAAACACTGTTTTACCATTGATACCACCAAAAGCCCCAAATTCACCGTCTCCCTGACACCAGAATAAAACCCGTGTGGCATTGCTCACACCCTCAACCCTGACAACGACATTCTTCCAGCCCATCCATGTAAACTCCCTTGGCAAATCCTCAACTCTCACCACCACATACTCTTCCTGAGCAGCTGGGTGAAGGATAACGAGGAGCAGGAGGACCACAGCCAGAACAGCAAATGCACCGATCAGGATTTTATACCTTCTATCCATGCTTTCTCACCAAAATCAATAATGCAGCGCCCAGCAACACAAGAAAACCTAACTCAGTCACAGGCATTTCCAGAATTTTATTCTCCAGCCATGAATTCACTTCCTCAGCCCTATTCTCGTTTTCCACATCCACCACAGCTTTCCCTGTATAGTTGTTCATGTAGAACAGGCAACCCTTCACAATATTCCCCTGACACCCGTAATCAAGGTAGATTCCATAGCTTAAGTTCAAATAAAACGCGTCGGCTATTATCTGGTTGTTACAGGAGTAGTAGAGGTAGATCCCGATACCATTGGCTGAAAAACTGTTACCACTGAAGGTGGTATTCTCAATCCCATAGCCTGCAAATCCACAAACTGAATTTTCAGAGGCATTGTTTCCAACATAACTCAGTTCTTTTCCATACCATGCGTGCACACCATACTCCTTTCTCCAAAAACTGTTATTTTCAATCCTGCACATCTGCACTGCATAAACCCTTGCTCCCGTGGCACACCTCTCAATCCTGTTTCCCCTGATACTGATTTCCTTACCCTTCGCAATATAGATGCCTGAGTTACAAGCAGAAATTTTGTTCTGCTCGATAGTGCCATTCACAACATTCCAGAGCACAATGCCTCCAATGCTCCCATTCCCAAATCTGCAATTTTTCACCACAAACCAGGCAGTCGTGTTTCCAATGTAGATGCAGAAGCCCTCTTCCCTGGCGGTTATTCTCAGGTTTTCCAGTACAAAAGGATTCTCTCTGGTACCATTTCCAGAATTTACCCCATTCCATTTCGTAAAATTGGAGTTGCCTTCAATCTTCACTGGAAGATGCGGAAGTTGAGTAAGGGGATAATGGTCTGTGTTTGTTGGAAACGAATACGGCAAATCCACAATTCAGTCAAGGTCTTCATCTGGCTCAAGCCAGGTATCCCAGTAATTTCCCTCACTCCCATCATCCCAGAAGTTTGTTCCATTTGCATCCTCTGCATGGTAAACATTATTCAAAAAACGGTTGTGATGAATCCAATTATGGTGGCTCTCTCCAGAAATCAGGATTCACTGGTAAGAATGGCTGACCTCATTAAAACGCACAGTGTTGTTGACACTATCAATCAAAGAAATCCCGTATCCATTGCCAGACCTGACCCAGTTACCGCAGAGTTCATTCCATGCACTTCCTTGCAGAGAAATACTCCCGCCATCCTGGGACCAAACATCGTTTCTCCATACCCTGCTTTCAGTGGTATTCCAGAGCAAGAGGCCCGTATCTGCACATACCTTGTGCTGTGTTGAGACCCTGTTTTCAGAGACCTCAATTCCTCTACAGTTTTTTACCACAACACCATAAGTGCATCCGCTCACATTATTCCACTCCACACAGCTGTCAATTGAATCTACAATTCTTATCCCGTGTTCTGAGGCCCCTGATACAGAATTATTGCAGATTACGGTGTGTTTGGTACCCACAATCCACATCCCGTTGTGCTCAGCAATCCCAATTTCATTGCCCAGAATTGTGTTTGATTCTCCATTTTCAACCCATATGTCACATGCATTTTGCGAGAATTTAGAATTTGCAACCGTGCATTTACTGATATTTGTCGCCACAAACCCGGCAACTGAAGAGCCAAAGTATGAACGCTCAACTGTGCAATTCTCAATTTTAATCCATGAACTGAAATCAATTTTAATTCCTGCAAAATAGTTAGAGGAAAAACTGCAGTGCTCAATTACTAAATTCTGGCTTTGATTTATGTAAAGCCCTGCTCCATACCTCTGCCAGTTATCGTTTCCATTTGAGTAAAAACTACAGTTCCTCAGAGTGATGTTTGTAGCATTGTAGAACACGACCCCACTATTCCAGAAAAACGGCAAGCCATAATTTGATGCATTGAAAAATGTGCAATTCTCTATCAGAACATGCTTTGTTGTGTTCCCTATGTAGAAACAGAAACCAGAATTCTTGCCGTCTATTATTAGACCAGAAATTACATACGGACTTTCCATTGACCCATTTCCAGGCAAAGACTCTGCCAGCTCTGCATCCGAGTTGAGCCTGAAAGAGAGTTTCTGCTCTCCCCATGCGGTGGATGGAGTAATTGCTACCAAAGCATATATTGACCAGAAACAAATTTTGACTACCATATTTCTGGAGCGTGTGTTTTGGTATTAATGACATATTGATTAAATAAATTTTGAATTTAAGAAATCTGAAGCGGAAAATTGAAGATATAAAAA
>JAWACX010000117.1:0-5888 GCA_038896575.1 Thermoplasmata archaeon | reverse complement strand
TGTCCCATCCTGGGGCAAATGGGACACACTGCGAACGCATCATTCCTGCTTACGGAGGTTTTTATATGCTATATTAGAATAAAGATTTGTAATGGCTAATCTTTATGACCCGTGCTATCAGGGGACCTCGTGAACGCCTGCAGGGGAGAGTAATTCGTCCATAGATTTAAAATCTGCGAAATACACGTGGGCGTAGAAAAAATTAAAAAGACCGTAAAAAGACAGAAGAGTATATTCTATCATGGGCCAGAAGGATTGGGAGAAAAAGGATGCAAACGAGATGAGGAGAGGGATAGAGGTTAGGAAAATACCTGAGGAAGTAAGTATCGGATGAGGCGAGAGAAAAGATAAGAATGGAAGCAAAGGAAGAAAGTGAAGGAAAACGAGGGAGACCCCCGAAAGATACCACAGAATCTAATATTGTTTATGATGATGTTGCACACATTTTTCTCGTACTGGATGTTGGCTGGTTTATACATAGGCATTTTTGGTGATGTAGTCCATTATACTGCAATTGAAAAACGAATAAAGAAAGAGATGAGAAACTGGAAATGTGAAAAGCTTAAGAATGGAGTTCTATTTTTAAAAGTTGATATAAAACCAGAGAAATTTTTCATAGACAGTTCTGGTTTTTCACGAAGAAAGAAGGGAAGCTGGAGACCCACAAAATTCAAGTTGAAAATAAAGAAGAAATGGTATAAGTTGCATGTAGTATGTAACAGCCGAGGCGAGATTGTAGCGTTTGCAGTCACAGAGGGCAATGTAAATGATTCAGTGATGTTTGAAACGCTTGTAAAAGTGCTGCCACCAAACTCTATTGTTTATGGTGACAAAGGATATTTTTCACGAAAGAATTACAAAATTGCAAAGAAATACGGAATAGTGTTACATTCCCACCAAAGAAGAATGCAAGAGCGATAAAGAGAGGAATCAAAGAATACAGAGATGAAGTAAAGCTTCACGATGAAATAGGGTATGATAGATGGAAAGAGGTTACGGGTTATAAAGAACGATTTAACAAAGATTTCGTGTTTGCAGTGTTGAAAACAATATTTGGTGAGGAGATACGAGCTCGATCTTTAGAGGGGGCAGGAATTGCTTTGCTTTCCATGGTATCCATTTCAAATATCGGAATAAATCCATAACTTCCGAATTATCCAACAATCTTTCTGAAATCTGCTTAAAAGAGAGATTACTGTAGAATAAAAAGAGGTTTTATTCCACGCCCCCGTATATCATTTCCACTTCTTCTGCCAGCTCTAACTTCCCCTTGTATGTGAAGGGAGGAAAGAAATGGCGGGAAACAATGAGAGAATTTGTTACTTCCCCACTTCACTTCCTGGGTGAGTACTTCCTGAGAAATCATTCGGAAGCAGGCTTCTCTGCTGACAAAAGGAGGTTTGGGTGGTTAGTGTTCTAAAAAAGGAAGAGAGAATCCAGACTGCTCTTAATTGCAGGGCTCTCTGGCACAATCTCTTGAACTTGTATCTGTATCCACTCTAATTTTGTCCCGCACCCCTTGTTACCCCATACCGATAAGCAGACCAAGCCTGAGTATGAGTCCACCTAGGACCAATGCAAACCCAATTTCAAAAACAGAGATTGCTAGTGCTTTCTTCCATCCCAGTTCCTTCACAAGGGCTGCAATGGTGGCAATGCAGGGAACATAGAACATGACCACAACTGTAAAAACAAGCATTTGGAGGGGAGAGAGCACTGCACCAAAATCAGCGGTGCCGAGAAAGGAAGCAAGCATGACCACTGTGAGTTCCTTTCTCAAAACACCAAATATCAGGGTGAACCCGACTGCTGCAGGAAGTCCAAGCCAGGAAACAATCAGGGGCGAGAGGAAACCGTTTACCTGCACCAGAACTCCGTAATGATTGAGGAGTGCAATTCCAATGCTCCCCAGAATTATCAGTGGCATTGCAACAATCAAAAAGTCCTTCACACGGAACCAGGTTTGCTTCAGCACCACTTTTGCCTGTGGCCTCCTGAAATCCGGGATTTCCATTATTAAGCCAGTGCCTGTGCCTGGCATGTATTTAGATGCAATTTTTCCAATTCCGAAAATTACAAGGAGATTGAGGGCATAGAGCCCAATAGCCCACTGAATTCCCAGGAACATTCCAACCACGCCAAGAATTACAACAGTTCTTGCGGAGCAGGGCACAAGGGTGCTCAGGAATGCCGCGAGCGTTCTTTCCCGCTCTGTCTCCATGATTCTGCAACCAACGCAAGCAGGCACATTGCAGCCGTAGCCCAGAATCAAAGGAATAAACGCCTTGCCATGCAATCCAATTCTGTGCATCAGGGAATCCATCAGAAATGCTGCCCTTGCAAGGTAACCGCTCTGCTCCAGAATAGCAAGGAGTATGTAGAAGGGAAGCACAAAAGGAATCACAACAGCAAGGGCTGCACCAAATCCTCCTGCAACCAGCCCATCCCAGAGAATCCTTGCACCTGTGTTTTCTCCGAATCTGGCAAAGTATGCTGCACCCAGCCACTCAAAAAGAGCGTCCATTGCCCCGGCAATCAAGGAGCCAATGAAAAAAACGGTTATAAAAATTCCAGCCAGAATACCTGCAAGGATAATGTATCCATAGATTCTGTGAGTGGTGAGGTAATCAAGGAATTCTCTGCCTTTTCGCTCTGCAGTCCTCCTTTTCACGACCCTCCGCACAAGTTCAGTGCACACCGCATACCGCTCTGCAGTTATCACAGCCTCGCTTGGTTCGTGATGGAGTTCTGCAATTTCGTTTGCCAGAATATCGCTTGCAGTTACAATTTTTCTGTCTAACTTCTCAGCGAGTTTCCGTATCTGGGAATCCCTTTCAAGCAACCTTATTGCCATAAATCTGGGAGGATAGGGAATTGGGTATTTCTCAAGCAGAAGGGTCAACTTTCTGAGCTTTTTTTCCACCTCGTGGCCAAATCTGATTTCTTTTTTACCTGTCTCTCTTTTTTTAGCCACATCAATTGCAGCCCTGACTGTTTCTGCAATTCCTGTTCCCCGTATTGCCACTGCAGGCACGACAGGAACTCCAAGAATTTTGGAGAGTTGTTTAACATCTATTTCCATCCCCTTCTTCTCGGCAACATCCATCTGGTTCAGGACCAGAACAACCCTGGATGTCAGTTCAAGGAGTTGAAGGGTGAAGTAGAGGTTTCGCTCAAGGGCAGAGGCATCTAATACATTTATTACAACATCTGGCTTTTTTGAAATGATGTACTCCCTAGTTACCTCTTCCTCAATGGAGTAAGTATCAAAAGAATAAATTCCAGGGAGGTCTACGATTTCAATTTCCTGGCCCTCAAAATGGAGTTTGCCGGAAAAAATTTCCACAGTTTTTCCAGGCCAGTTTCCCACATGCTGGTCTAAACCAGTAAGCGCGTTGAAAATTACACTTTTGCCTACATTGGCATTGCCTGCCAGAGCAATGCGAAGCATTCTCATGCCCCTGTTTTTCGCACTATTATGCCCTTTGCATAGTTTCTGCTTATACAAATTGTTGTGCCTCTTATCTCCACCTCAATTGGCCCTGAGAGCGGTGCTTTCCTCTTAACCTTTACAGATGTTTTTGGTGTAAAACCCATATCTGAGAGACGTTTTAGGGCACCCCATGCACATCCATAGCCCCTTCCATGTCCTCTCCCCTTGCATATAGCATCAGTGTCTATTCTGATTATTATCCCGGTATCTCCCTCGTTCATCTCTGAAAGCGGTGAAATTTTGTCGCAGTTCCTCAGGAAATCCGAAAGGGCTGTAAATACCCTGTCAGAGAGCACATGCTCTATTCTACAAGCTTCTTCATGTATCTCGTTCTCATTGAGCCCGAGCATCAGGAGAAATTCCTCCACAATTCTGTGCCTGTCCAGCACCTGCTTTCCTATGTCCCGCCCATAATCCGTGAGCTGGACATTTCCATAGGGGGAGTAATCAATATAGCCCTTTGTCTTCAGCTTTCTCAGCATCTCTGAAACTGAGGCAGGGGAAATCCTAAGCTTCTTTGCCAGTGTAGTTGTGGTGCACTTCTTGCCCTCTTCCTCAGCCCTGCGAATCTCCTCCAGATATTCCTCTTCTCTTTCTGTCTTTTCCATCACTCCTGCATAGGTGGAAGCCCTATTTAAAATTTAGGATATCCTAAATCTGATAGAGAATAGAATCGTAGGGGGAATCAAGAAGTAAGTAATATATACTCTTGCCTTATTCCTCTTACCAATCCTACAATCCCTGAAGTTCAGGAATGTGATGAAGCATGGTAAGGTGTGTAGCAGTTATAGACATTGGGCAAACAAAGGTAAGGTCAATGATAATAAGTGAAGCTGGGGACATTCTCGGGAATGCACTTCATGAGTTCCCAACAACGGCACCAGTTGCTGGTGCTATGGAACAAAATCCAGAGCACTGGTATGGCTCTGCTGTACACACCATGCGGCAGGCTGTGGCAATGGCAGGCAAAAATGCAGAGATAATTGCCATAGGAGTAACAAATAATCCCACAGTGATTGTTCCAATGGATGAACTGGGAAGAAACCTTTATCCGGGCATTTGCTGGCTGGATACTCGGACCTCGCAGGGCATAGAGCATTTCAGGGAGGTTTTTCCCCAGAGACATGGACTTTACAAAATCCTCCTCTTGAGAGACTATTTTGCAGATGCATTTTATCGCACCTTCAAATTCGGGACACCTCTCACCTATGTGGTTCACAAGCTCTGCAGGAGGTTTGCAATAGACACTACAAATGCCCCAGCCCTTGGAATGGACATAAAATCGTTGAAGTGGGATGAAAGCATGCTGGCCCAGTGTGGCATACCTGTTGAGATGCTTCCCGATATCTTCCCTCCAGGTACAATAGTCGGTGCTCTGAGTCTGGAAGCTGCCAGAGACATGGACCTTCCCGAGAACATCTCTGTAATTCTTGGTGGAGCTAACATGCAGTGTGCTGCTGTCGGAGTTGGTGCGATAAGGGATGCTACTGCCAAAATCACATTGGATTTGAATCTCAACATAGATGTGTGCGTTTCTGAACCTTTATTTGATTATTTTGATAAGCCAACAAAGATGTACATGCTTCCCCATGCTGTTGAGGGAAAATGGATTTTAGAAGCCGCGTTACCAGGTACAGGGCTTGCCCTTAGATGGTTCCGTGATAACTGCTGTTCTGATGTGATAGTGGATGCAAAAAGAGCAAATCGTGATGCTTATGATGTGATGAATGTGCTTGCTGAGCGCTCGCAACCAGGTGCTGAGGGAGTTCTGTTTATTCCCCTTATGCTCTATGGCAAGGGAATGTTTTACAACCTTGACCTCAACATAAAAAGGAACTCCTTGATCAGGGCGATAATGGAGGGAACAGCTTACTCAACAAGATTCTTCCTTGAGATGATGCATGGGTTGAATGCGTTTGCTACCGAGGTCTATCTCGAAGGCAGTGGCTCAAGGTCTAGAGTATGGCGACAGATAATGGCAGACATTATTGGAAGGCCTGTATCTCTCACACATGCAAGTACCGAAGCTGCAGGAATGGGGGCTGCAATAATTGCTTTCACATCTTTAGGTATTTATGAGGGAGTTAATCGTGCAGCAGATGCAATGATAGAGGAAATTGAGAGAGTGAAACCCAGAGCCGAATTTGCAGACATGTACACACGGCATTACCAGAAGTTCCAGGAATTGTTGATGATGGCTGGAAGTGATACTGGCACAATTTGATTTAGCCTCTCCTTTTCCTTTTTGGCCCAAGTTTCGCAGTATATAAACATTACAATGGTTACGGGGGCGTAGACACTAACTTCCCAAAGATTGCGTAATAGGCACAATGAGATTTTGATACCTCAGGAGTAAATTCGTCTTGCCAGTATGCAATTTTCCATGAGCGCACCG
>JAWACX010000116.1:0-5950 GCA_038896575.1 Thermoplasmata archaeon | reverse complement strand
AAGCTTTTTCCTTTTCTGCAATCTCATTCTTTGCCTCAGCCAGAGCCGTTTCCTGTTTTTCAATTTCCGCAGCCTTTGCCTCTATCTCCTTCTCTTTTTCACCGAGGTTTCTTTCCAGATTCCTCAACCGCTCTTCCAGTTCCCTCAGTTCAGCTTCTTTCCTTGCTATTTCTGCGGTTGCAGCAGTCAAAACCTTTTCCTTTTCCGCAATCTCATTCTTTGCCTCAGCCAGAGCCTTCTCCTGTTTCTCTAGCTCTTTCCCCTTCTCCTTAATCTCTTTCTCCCTCTTCTTCAGCCTTTCACATACTTCCTGAACCTGATTTGCGAACCCAACTATGTCCATACTTTGCTCAGATACCAAGCTCCAACCACCGTCAAATCTCACATAAATGGTGGGGCCGTCCAGATTTGAACTGGAGTCTCAAGCTTTTTCCGACACTGCATTTTCTGGCAGTGTCTCCCAAAGCTCGTAGGATAGGCCAAGCTACCCCACGGCCCCTTGGTCTGTTTAGGGAGGAATAGAGAAGGAAAATAAATACCTTACCTTATCATAGAATTCTGATGGAGTGTTTGAGTAAAAAAAGGCACGCCCCGTGCAGAAGTGCAATTTGAAAAAACAAATAAACAACCTCGTTATTTCCCTTGTGGTGTTCACCGTGATAGTTATAGTTACTGTTGGTATGCCAGGTGCAGGCAAGGAGGAATTCCTGGAAGTTGCAAAAAAATTTGGTTTCGTGCCCATCAGGATGGGAGACATTGTCAGGGAGGAAACGAGGAAGATGAACCTGCCAGACACGCCAGAGAATGTAGCAAAGGTGGCCTCCGAGCGCAGGGAGCAATACGGGCTGGGCTACTGGGCAACATTGGTTGTGCCCAGAGTTACAGAGAAAAAAACGATTATTGATGGCACGAGAGGCGATGCTGAACTCAACATTTTCCGTCACAACTTCGGAGATAAGCTTGTGACAATAGGGATTCATGCCTCACCTGAAACTAGATATGAGCGAATTCTTGCAAGGGCAAGAGGAGACGATGAGAACAGCCTTGAAAAGTGCATCTTGAGGGACCAGAGAGAACTGAAATGGGGACTTGGCAGTGCACTGGCAATGGTTGATTATATGCTTGTAAATGAAGGCACCCTGGAAGAATTCAGGGCTAATGCAGAAGCCTTGATAAAGAAAATTCTGGAGGAGCGAGGGCTGTGAAGGAGTACATGAGAATTCCCCTGTTCAGGCCTTATCTTGGTGATGAGGAAATTGAGGAAATAAGGGAGACCTTCAGGACTGGCTGGGTCGGGCTCGGACCGAAGACGCTGGAGTTTGAGAGACGCCTTTCAGAGTTTACTGGTGCCAGGCATGTGATATGCACAAACTCCTGCACCTCGGCATTGCATTTGGCACTTTTCGTGCTGGGTGTGAAGGGAAAGGAGGTGCTGCTCCCCTCCCTTACTTTCGTTGCAACCGCACATGCCGTGCTCCATGCAGGTGGGAAACCTGTCTGGGTGGATGTGGATGAGGAAACGCTTTGCATGAGCACCGGGGACCTCAGAAAAAAACTCGGGAGGAAATCAGCCTGCATTATTCCAGTTCACTATGCCGGGCATCCCTGCGAGATGGAGGAAATTCTGGAAGTTGCAAAAGAGAAAGAAATTCATGTGGTGGAGGATGCTGCACAGGCACTTGGTGGGGAGTACAGGGGTAAAAGGATTGGTTCGCTAGATTCCACAATGACCTGCTTCAGCTTCCATGCAACAAAAAATATAACTACTGGGGAGGGAGGCGCAATCACCACAAACTCTGATGAATTGAACATAATGCTGAGACAGTATAGATTCCTGGGCGCTGACAGAGATACCTGGACAAGATTGAGAGAGGCAAAGGAGAAGTACTGGCATTTCGTCTGTGAGAATGTGGGGTATAAATACTATATGAACGATGTGGCTGCAGCAATAGGGATTGCACAGATCAGGAAGTTACCAGAAATCCTTGAAAGAAAAACCTATCTTTTTAACAGATACACTGAAAAGCTGAAGGGAATCCCTGAGGTAAGGGTGCCAACAGTGCTTCCGCATGTGAAAACCAGTGCCTACAGTTATGTGATCAAATGCGAAAGGAGGGATGAGTTGATGGCATTCCTGGCAGCGAGGGGGATTACTACAGGGGTCCATTACATGCCAGTTCATCTCCAGCCCGCTTACAGAAATTACAAGGGGAAACTTATGGTGACTGAAAGAGTATGGCAACAAATTCTAACTTTGCCACTTTACTACACACTTAAAGAGGAGGAGCAGGATTATATTGTAGCGATGATAGAGGAGTTTTACAGGAGGAGGCAATAACTTTAATATAAAAACTCCATTATCCTCTCAGCAGTGCGGGGATGGCCCAGCCCGGTAAGGCGACGGATTTGCCCCCGCTGGGACTCTCTGGCAACAAGGGCACCGGATTGCTAATCCGTTGGGCATTGCCCTCAGGGGTTCAAATCCCCTTCCCCGCGCCTTTTCCTCCCGATGTCCCTTTCCTGCTCTTTAACAATCTCATAATGATACTTTTCCATAAGTAATGGCAAATAAGAGCCAGCGAAAAATATATAAACCAGTATGCTATACAGGTTTCTGGAGTGTATATAACACTCAGGTGGGAAAAATGGGAATGCAGAAGATATCGTTGGATGAGGCAAAGAAAATTGCGTCAAAGAAGGGCCTGAAGCCAGGGAAAGTGAAAGGAACAGAGGGAATCCAGTTTACAAAGGGAAAGAACGAGAGAATTGAAGTGATTGACTGGGATGAATTCGAGAAACTGCTGAAGAAGAGAAAGCTCGCCATCTACGAGTCCAATGGCTGGATGAAGATAATGAAGGCCTAAACAAAACATTTTCCTTTTTATTTTATTTACTTATTGTTTTTTCTCTGTTGGTTTATTCTTATTTTCTGGAGTGTTTTCTGGTGGTTTCTGCAGATTTTTCCTGGTATCTGGGATGTTATCAATTCCTCCTGCCAGTGTGCGTTGTAGAGCCTGCAGGTAGGATTGTTGCAAAATGGCTCAAACCCATTTATCCAGAGAACTGTCTGAAGTGCAAGGCCCTTTGCAACTTCAGTAAGCCTCGGGTCATCGTAGGTGAGCACTCTATCTTTGAATTGCTCGAGCAGCACCTCCTCAGGAATGTATGGATTTGCGTTTCTTGCAGCATAGTATTCTTTAGGCCTTGCGGGTGCCTGAATCATTCCAAGTGTTGAGATTATTGAGGGTATGGAGCAGTAAACCATTCTGGCATGATATCTATCACCAGAATGTGTGGCAATTAACCTATCTAAAAACACAATGTGATGAAAATCCAGACTTCTTTCCTCAGCAGGTATCCATCTTCTCAGCGTCTCTGCCACCCTCCGGGCATCGTAGAGCACCCCATGGACCACCTTTTTTGCTGCAATAAATTCCTTCTCGATGGCTGCAAGTGCATAGCTTTCATGCACGGCTCCACAGGAGGTGGAGAAGAGGTCAAAGATTCTTGCAGCTGCAAAATCCACTGCAAGTTTTTCTATGTCAATATTGAACTCCTCGAAAAAGGGTCTTCTGGTCTCTGTGGGAATCGCGGTAAGTGCAGTAAGGCTTTCCCCTATATCCTCCCAGTCTATTTCCCAGGTAGAGGGATAAATGTAAATTCTATTTTTTCTTGATAAGTTTCTTTGCAATCTCTGCACCTTTTCTGCCAGAGAGGAGCATTGAGCCAAATGTGGGTCCCATTCTCGGCAGACCAAATGTTGTGGAAACAGCCATTCCAGTTACAATCAATCCCGGATAGGCCTCACATGTGTGTTCTACAACCGCATCCTCAGATTTCTCAACCCACATTGCGCCAAATCCAGGTGTCTTTATCAATCCCCTCTCCTCCAGTTTTTTCACAACCACAGCATCATGGCCGCTCGCATCAATCACAACCTTTGCTTCAAGCGCTATTGGGTCCACACAGGTTATCTCCCTGGGCAGGGCAGATACAGGAGTCCAGTTTATCACAACTCCCCCGACCCTGTTTTTCTCCCTTATCACAACATCATCAAATTTCGCCATGTTCAGGAATTTGGCACCTGCATCACAGGCACTTGCAATCAACTTGGAGCATGCATGGGGGCCCGGTGTTATGTAGAGCCCTTTTGTGTACTCTGTGTATGGGACTCCAATCTCATCCAGAATTTTCTGGCTTGGCTCCCGCAATGTAACCGTGTTCATCAAAAAACCACCAATCCAGAAACCTCCGCCAAGGTAGTTGTTTCTCTCAATCACCAATGTTTTTATCCCTTCCTTTGCAAGGTCTCTTGCAGCCTGCAATCCACTTGGCCCTGCACCAATAATTGCCACATCCACATCCGTGAATTCAACCATATCCTTCGCAAACTGGCTTACTATTGCCCTTGTGACATCCTTTTCACTGGCTTTTGAAAAGAGCTTAGGCATGCCAATCACCTGTCAAAATGGAATTCAAGGGAGTATATAGGGTTATCCTTATCTGCACTTGTTGGTTCCTGCTCTGAATAACATTTATTAGGTGCCCGGTATTGGGTAAGATTATGGAGTGCAGAAAGGTTGAAAACGCAAGGAGATGCACCTGCACATATGAGCCATGCTCGAGAAAGGGAATTTGCTGTGAATGCATTGCCTACCACAGAAGCCATGGAGAATTACCTGGCTGCCTCTTTCCACCGGATGCAGAACGAACCTATGACAGAAGCATTGAGTACTTCGTGAAAATTCATAGAAGGTAAAGTTTTCGCAAAACCTCCCTGTAATGCTCCTCTGTTTGGTTGAGGCAGAGGTTATAGGCATCCTCATACAGGCCTCTCTCGCCACATTCATTTAAAAGTTTTCCGAACTCCGCGCAATCATGGAGATGGCATCCTGGTTTGTGTTTTTTCAGATGGTAAACCTCGCCCACCATTCGGAGCACCGTATCAGGGTCCTGATTGTTAGCTAGCCTTTTCTTTGCAAACCATGAGAGAAATCTTCGTTTCTCCTTTGGCAAGAGCTCTATCCATCTCCTCTCCTCCAGCTCTTTTTCCTTTACCTTTAATTCTCTCATCATCTGGTTGAGAAAATCTGCCCCCAAATTCATCTGGAGCATTTGTTCCATTCCTATGAAAAGTTCTCTGAGCGGGAGCGTTTCCTTACCAGGAACAACAAGGTCTGTTTTTATTGAAATCTCATCCGCTGCAGCTGCTTCCTCAACAGCTTCCCTCGCAACACCAGAAATAGAGAACTCCTTTGCCAGGAGTCTGTCTCCGAGCGAGCCAATTACTGCAAGTGGCCCATGCTCCCTGCGAGGCATTACATTCCTGGCCACGATGTATGTGAGGAAGGCTGCGGTGCAAGCCCCCGCCTCAACTCCAACAATTTCCGGGAAAAATTGGACGGTCCAGGAATCGTTATTTATTGTTCTTGCAGAGATGCCCCATTTTCCGCTCGCGCCGGGACCTCCGGGATGATGGTCAATGATAATCTTCTTTCTGAACTTTTCCATGGTATTGGGTGCCGCGCTCCCTGTATCCGTAAATATCCAGATTCCATTCTTTTCATCACCAGGGTTCTTCATTGCTGGCCTTATTGTTCCATGATACACAAGTTCGTTTATTTCTGTGGAATTTGTGAAAATCAAAACAGGTTGAATTCTGTGGGCATGGAGAGTGGTTCCAATTATCGTGGCTGCAGTGATTCCATCCGCATCTCCATGGGAAACAATGTAAAATGGGAGATTGTTGTAATGGGTAATAAGAGAAACAAGGGTTTGTGCCACTTCTCTGGCTCTTCTTCTCATCAGAAGGGAGATGCACTGCTGCGGGATAAAGTTTTTGGAGTGGTACAGAGTGTAGAAAAATTTTATTTCCTTCTTTTGCTTCCTTCTGCACATGAGTCAGAAGGGAAATAAAGAATGGAGGAAGGAGGAGAGGCCACTCTTGGAA
>JAWACX010000115.1:0-5959 GCA_038896575.1 Thermoplasmata archaeon | reverse complement strand
GTGCAATAAAAGGCAACAGTGCGGCAAAAGCAGGGGTAGAGATTGCACTGAATGATGCGCTGGGGAAGGAGGCAGGCATGCCTCTGGCTAAGATTCTTGGATTGTACAGGGAGAGCATCACAACTTCAATAACCATAGGAATTGAAAGCAAGGATGAAACATTGAAGGATGCCGGGCGGTTGCTTGCTGAAGGTGCAAAGGTGCTGAAGGTGAAAATCGGGCTGAACTGGAAAGAGGATATTGAAAGACTCAGGGCAATTCGTGAGAAATTTGGTTACGGGTTCAAAATCCGTGTGGATGCCAATCAGGGCTACACTGTGAAAAACGCAATAAAGGTTGTGAAAGAAATAGAGTGCCTGGACATTGAGTTTATAGAGCAACCCGTGAAATGGTTTGATTTGAAAGGACTTGCAGAGGTTACCCGTGCCTCTCCAATCCCTGTGATGGCGGATGAGGCTGTGCATGATGCTGATGACCTTCTGCAGGTTGCAAGAGCAAGAGCATGTGATATGGTAAACATAAAACTGATGAAGTGTGGAGGAATAAGAGAGGCCTTTTTAATTGCAAATCTGGCTGAAAGATTGGGTATGGAGTGCATGATTGGGTGCATGAGCGAAACAAGGGTAGGGATAAGTGCTGGGACCCATGCAGCCCTGGGAATAAAAAACATCTGCTATGCTGACCTGGATGGGCATATAGACCTTGAGGGAGATGTTGTCAGGGAAGGAGGGGTTGTTACCAGGAACGGGGAAAATAGGGTGCCCCTCAATCTACCAGGCATTGGCTGTGTGCTCTGAACTCACATCTCAAGATAAAGTTCAATGAATCTCTCAAGGGCTTCATCATAGAAGCTTTCTCTGTAGGTGATAAATGTTTCCTTTACCTTCTCTGGCTCCATGAGAGAATAGGTGTGCTTGTTTTCCTGCTTTGTGGCAGAAATTATGCCTGCCTTAAGCATTCTTGTGAGGTGCGTGGAAATCACGGATTTGCTCTTTCCAGTGAGTTCCACAATCTCCTCAAACTTTCTGGGTTTCTCAAGAAGCAGGAGGAGGATTTTTCTGGGCAGAGATTCCCGCATGAACATTATCAGGGAACTCCGGCTGTATGAAAAGGCGTGGGGGAAATAGCACTTTCGTTTTTCCTTTACCTCAGAGCGGATAAGCCCGGAGTTCTCAAGGACATCCAGATGATAGGTAAGCATGCCTGTAGCAAGCGCTGTGCGTCTCTGGAGTTCCCTGAGATGCAACCCAGGGTTTTTTAAAATTGTCTGGTAAATTTTTCGCCTCACCTCAAGTTCAAGTGGATCCATCCTCTCACTTCAGAATCGCAAGGTAAAACAGAAGCACAATTGCAAGGTTCAGGAAAATGAATTCAATGTGGAGAGGAAAATCAAATGTGAGGAGGCCGAGTGCCAGGCTGTATATGGCTTGCCCGAAAAAGAGTATGTAGGCAAGTGCCACAAAAACAAATTTCAATTTTTTTGTCCGGAGGTAGGCGAGGAACCCAAGAACTCCGAGGAGGAGTGCAACAATAGCAAGCAGTCCGCACGCAAACGCACCCAGGATGAGACCAAATTCATCCATGAGTGGAGATTGGAGAGGAGGTATATAAAGAGAGGCGTTAAGGGTTCTGTGCGGCTCTATTTCACGACCACATCAAATCTGTTGCTCACAGCCACATTTTCTTTTTCATCACTGGTCTCAATAACACAGTAAAGCCTTACATTGTGCTTGTGAGCAAGGTCTGTCAGGTCTTTAACAAAGCCCAGATACCTGGGAAAATCAACTCTGAGCTTCACTACATCACAGCCATCTATCACGAGATGCTTCACTCCCGATGAGATTGCTGACTTTATAGCAAGGATAAATCCCGTGTCTACTTCCTCTGGCCTTATCGTCTTCACATCGCTTATGTCTAGATCTGTAATCCAGTAATAATCGGCATTCCCGAAATATTTCTCAACTTTCCTTGGGTGTGTTCTTGTGATTACAAGCACCTTTTCACTTGGTGGAATCTGTGATGAGATTTTCTCCAGTGAGTCCGCTCTCCTGTAATAAAGGAAAGTTCTGTTTTCCTTATTCTCTGCTCTAATCTCAGGGAGCTTAAGCTCTTTGTCAAACATTGCGGTAAGAACCCTCACCTTCTCTTCCTCAAAAAATGCTGGACGCACCTGAACAATGAAGGTAGAATTTGTGGTTGAGGCCACATCAACAAGGTCCTTCAGGAAATTTGAAACCGCATCAAATCCGCATTTCGTTGTAAGGTATTCTATGTCATCTATTAATACAGTTGAGCCCGGATTCTCGCGCATGAAGTTTATGATACTCTGTGCAATCTCAAAGTCTAGTCTTCCTGGGTTTGCGGATTGCTCCGCTGTTTCTACCTCGGTGACCCAAATTATGGGCAGTTTCTCTATTTTGAAGGTATTTCTCACAACCTGTGGAGGTTTCCCGGTAACACAGAGTCCTGGCCTTTGCGTAGAAAGAGCACGGAGCAGGAAGTAGGGCGCATTTGTATGGTTGTCAACAATCACATAGTTGTAGCCATGCTCCACCTGGAACGGTATTTTTTCCTTAACTCCATCCATTCTTTCGGTTTCTGGGGTAATTGAGAAAAGTTTGTACTTTGAAATTGCGTAGCCGATGAGAATTGTGGAAAAACTCACGCCAAATGGTGTTGGATCAATGATGCTAGCATTTATGGTGTTTGCTACATTACCTGCAAATGGAATAATTGCTGCAAAAATAATGATTCTTGCCTGTGCTCTCTCAATTTTTGTTCTTGCCTGCTTGATTGAAAGGGAAAGGGAGATTATAGATGCAAAGACGAGGAGATATTGCACAGCAGTGTATACCCACCATACCTTTGACCTCTCCCCATAGTATTTACCAGGTGCAAGCGGAGCCTCATAGTAGAAAGAGAAGAAGATATTTGTGAGGGGGTTGGTCACACAAATGATTTCAAACAGAAGGCAGATACTAATCAGAGTAATATATATCCACCTTTTATTCAAAATATTTCGCCAGATTGGTACGGCGTTTGCTACAAAGAAGAAGGCAGTGGGCGTCAGCGTTATCCCTATGTATTTGAAATGGTAGAACGCAAGCACCATATGAATGTCACTTGAAAACCAGAAACCAACCTCTCCCAGAAGCCAGATTATCATCACTGTGGAGAGAAAGAGAAACAGTTTGTTTTTTCTCCCCTTTGGATCTGACCAGTATGCGCGATGCGCCACATACATTGTGGCTATTGCAATGAAAAGAAAGATTGTGCCATACGCATAGTAAGCAATCTCCATCTGTCTCCGCTACAATTTTTCCTGATATAAAACTTTGGTTTTTGAGTAAGAGTTCAGCGGTCTGGAGCAAAAGAGAGGAGCCAGCACCGAAAGAGTTTGCCAGTATAAGTAAAAACCATGTGCCAGCACTTCGCAAAATAAGCTAGCTTCATTTTATAGTGAACAAATTCCTGGAGTGCTTCAAAAAACCTATATCCCTCCTTGTGTTCCTTCCCTCATGAAGGTTACGCTGGTCAAATATACCCCGGAGCCAGAATTGATTGTTGCTCTTGCAGCAAAAAGTTGCCACACGAAAACTGTTGCTGATGCAATGAAATTGAGTGAAGAGGATGTGAGAAAAATAATTTCAGTTATTCTCAAATCAGGGCATTTCAGTGTGCTGGAGCATGCAAGTTTCACATTTGCAATTGAAGATGTGAGCAGGGTTTTGACCCACCAGCTCGTGAGGCATAGAATCGCTTCCTACTCCCAGCAATCCCAGAGGTATGTAAGACTTGAGGATTTCCCTTTTGTGATTCCTCCAGAGATAGAGAAAAATCCAAAGGCAAAGCAGATTTTTTTAGAGTGCGCTGGTAAGTGCATGGAAGCTTACAATGCTCTTATTGATGCAGGTTTCGCTATTGAGGATGCGAGATACATTCTGCCATCTGCAGCAAAAACAAATATCATAGTTACAATGAATGCCAGAGAACTTCATCATTTCTTTGCACTGCGATGCTGTGAGCGCTCCCAGTGGGAAATTCGGGAACTTGCAAAAGCCATGCTGAGTGAGGTGAAGAAGGTAGCCCCCAACATTTTTGCAAACGCGGGGCCTGAATGCTTGAGAGGAAAATGCCCAGAAGGTGATTTCTCATGCCTAAAGGAGGTAACTCAAAAATGAGGAGGAAGGAACTCTCAGAATTTTGCAGAAGGAAGGTAGAGGACATAGCTCTAAAGGAGAATTTGACTGCAAGGGAACTTCTGGAGATGCTGGAAAGTGCTGGTGGTTTCTCCGCAAAAAAACTTGGCCTTGCCTACAGAATAATGAAACAGATGCTCGATGAGAATGATTGTGTCAAGTTTTTTTCCTTCCCTGCCTGTATTGTTTCTACTGGAACAAGAGGAGTGATAAGGGAAATGCTACAGAGAAAGATGGTGGATGTAGTCATTACCACATGTGGAACACTTGACCATGATCTGGCAAGGATATGGAAAGATTACTACCATGGAGATTTCATGCTGGATGACAGAAAACTTCACAGGGCTGGACTCAACAGACTGGGAAACATATTGATCCCAAATGAATCCTACGGGCTTATTCTTGAGGCAAAGGTTCAGCCAATCCTTCAGGAAATTTACAACTCTGGCCAAAGAGAACTCTCAACAAAACAACTTGTGTGGGAAATAGGGAAAAGAATTGAGTGTGTGGATTCCATAGTTTACTGGGCATGGAAAAACAAAATTCCTGTTTTCATTCCAGGCATAACTGATGGTGCTGTCGGCTCCCAGATATGGCTATTCTGGCAGACCCACAGGGATTTCAAAATAAATTTGCTTCAGGACGAGCAGGAACTGGCAGATATAGTTTTTACAGCAAAGAAGACGGGTGCGTTGATGATAGGTGGTGGAATCTCGAAACATCACACAATCTGGTGGAACCAGTTCAGGGACGGGCTGGATTACGCTGTTTACATAACTACAGCAATGGAGTATGATGGAAGCCTCTCAGGAGCACAGGTGCGGGAGGCAATTTCCTGGGGAAAGGTAAGAGAAGATGCAAAACAGGTGACAGTTGAAGGGGATGCAACTGTGCTCCTGCCGCTTCTGATTGCTGCTCTAATCTAACAACCATAGTAATACTCCCCAATCTCCTTCTGTTCCCTGTCTTTTGCTGAATCTGGCTTGTTGACCCTGGGCCTCTTTGTGTTTTCATCCCGCCTGAATGTGATGTTCACTGTTCGCAGAAAAGCGTTCATCCCTTCCCGCATTGAAAGAATTTCTGAGGTTTTTCCTGACTTCCCGGGAATCCCATCAAACACGATCAGGCGGTCCGCGACAAGGTCAATGAAGTAAATATCGTGGTCCACGACCATGCCAGTCATCCCGGTTTTTGAAATCACACGCTTAATTGTTTTTGCAACAATCATCCGCTGGTTTGAATCAAGATATGCAGAGGGTTCATCAAGGAGGTAAATCTCGGCTTGCTGGGCAAGGCAGAGCGCAATTGCTGTTCTCTGAAGTTCACCACCGGAAAGTTCTGCCACATTCTTGTCATAAAGGTGCGAGATTTTGAGTGGATGTTCAATCTCCTCCTTGTAGAAGTTCGTGAACATAATGTCCTTCAGCCTTTCCGCAAAAATCTGTCTCACAGTGCACTCAACATCAGGGTTTATGTATTGTGGTTTGTAGCTAACCATTACATTCCTCGTTACACAACCCTCGTCCGCATTTTCAACACCTGCAAGCATTTTCACAAATGTGGTTTTCCCTGTGGCATTAGGGCCAAGCATCCCTATAACTTCTCCTTTCCTTATCGCTCCACCACTTGTTTCAAGGGTAAAATCTGAGTATCTCTTCTTTAACTGTGTAAATTCCAGAACAATTTCCCGTGCTGTGGTCTCAGGCGGTGGATGCTCTGAAAATTCTATTGGATACTCCCGAACACGGATGTTCTCCTCC
>JAWACX010000114.1:0-5965 GCA_038896575.1 Thermoplasmata archaeon | reverse complement strand
AAAGGCCCTCACGAGCATTACCTCTCTCTAATCGTTTATTCCATCATTGTCCGTGTCATTGTTTGTTGCATTCGGGTCTGCAAATCCGCTCGGACAGAGCACGCTCTCCATCTCCAGCAAAAGATTCTCATTGCTCAGCGTGAAATTCTCGCTCTGGTTCTTGCAGAACTGGAAGGAAGCAATTGAATTACTCACATTCTCCTCATGGAGTTCAATCCTCCTGTTCATGAAGAAAGAGACAGCAATCAATTCGTTCACAGCAATTGTCCCGTTTACGCTCTTGCCTGAAAATTCCCAGTAACCCGCTTCAGGCACCCTGTAGCCAGAGTATGGCGAAAGTGTGGCATTTTTGTTTACTATTGCATAGAATTTTCCGGTTGTAATTTCATAGCCTGCAAGAACAATTTTCCGCAGATAAATCTCAGTGACTGTGTTTTTGTTCCCATCAAGAATTCCATCGTCATCGCTGTCCGGGTCATTCGGGTCTGGCTCATAGAGGTCAACCCTGCCATTGTGGTCTGCATCTTCCGTGCCATCCAGAAGCCCATCGTTGTCCGTGTCTGGATTCAGCGGGTCTGTTGTTGTATTCGGGTCCTCATCTTTCTGCCATGAAAGCGGTGTGCCATTGCCCTGTGCCTTAACCAATCCAATTTCCAGGCCATCGTTATCATAATCTTGCCAGAGAATTCTGTCAATTATTTTGCAGAGCATTTTCTGCGCTGTTGCATTTATTATCCAGTCATTGTTCCCGCTGCCATCCATCTTTGCCCTGATGTCGTTTCGCATTTTATCAATAAATTCAGTGTAGTTACCTGCAATAACCAGACTTTTTGCAGCATCAATCTTGTTTCCCAGTGCATTCCTTCGCTGCTCTGCCGGTGGTTTAAAGCAGGCATCTGGAAGCGAGAGTATTTTTTCCTTCAGAAAATCAAGGGCAAGGAAAATGTCGCAGGAGTAAACTGTGGCTATGAGCTCGTTGTTTGTCTCATCCGTTTCCGTGATTTCGTTCTGCGGGTCCATCACAGCTCTCAGTGTGTATTTGCCTGCGTTGGGAAGTGTGAAATTGAGGGAAACAATCTCGGTTTTGTTTTTAAAATTAAGCTTGCCATGATAAAAATTATCATTGAAGCACACAACATACTCTGCTTGCAAGTTTGTTGTGGTTGAGTAAAAGGTAATCTTTACAGTGATGTTTTCCCCAGGAAAACCAATTTCATCCGGGTAACTTACTTCAACACTCTTTACAGACAGATCTACATCAATAGGGCTCGGAGATAACCAAGCTCCAAACACCATGAGGAGGCACACCAAAAATGGAGGTATGTTCATCTCAATCACCTCAAAAATAAGATATAGATTTTGCGGTATTTAATTGTTTCTATGCAGTATTTTTATTTGTATGCAATTATTTTTTTTTTATCTATAAAAACCAAAAGATATGAGTGAATTATTTGTGATTATGTAAAAAGGTTACTCATTGGAAAAGTGAGTGCACCTGTGCTGGACACCCCAACTTTGGTTGGAAAGGATTTCGAGCTTTTTAGCCAGTAAATTCTTTTTCTGTGCCCAGTGGTAAATCCCCCCACGGAGCCTTCATTTTTCAACCAAATTTTATGTCCCCCCGTGTATTCTTCCGTGTTCCCCGCAAATTATGCTGGCTTTTGAAATCAAATGTTTTCTGGAGAATTTTGAATTATCCCTGAAAAATTTCGGAGTAATGAGGCGAAATAATTGCAGGAGACCAGGGAGGTGCATAGAGACAGAAAAACCTTTATCCCTTCACCTCTTTTTCTTTCCGGTGACCCCATGAAGTCTGAAATTTCTGGCTTCTATAAAATGGGCATGGAAGAGCGGCTAAAGCTTGTGAAGGAATTTGCGAATCTCACAGAGGAAGATATTGCCCCACTCCAGAACACCGGGAATGTTGAACCGAAAATGCTGGATAGAATGATCGAAAATGTAATAGGATGCATGATTTTACCTCTGGGCATCGCTGTGAATTTTTTAATCAACGGGAAGGACTATCTCGTGCCCATGGCGATTGAGGAAGCATCTGTTGTGGCTGCAGCATCCCATGGTGCAAAACTTGCAAGGGCGGGAGGGGGTTTTACAGCCACAACCACAGAGCCCGTTATGATTGGACAGGTTCAGGTTACAAGAGTTCCAGACCCTTATGGAGCAAGGATGAGAATTCTTGAGCATAAGGATGAGATTCTGGGAATTGCAAACGAGAAGGACCCGATTCTGGTGAAGCTCGGTGGCGGTGCCAAGGACTTGACTGTGAGGGTTCTGGAGAGCAGGAGAGGCAGCTTTGTCGTTCTGCATTTGCTTGTTAACACAAAGGATGCAATGGGTGCTAATGCTGTGAACACGATGGCAGAAGCTATAGCTCCCTTCATTGAGAAAATTACAGGTGGCCGTGTTGTGCTCAGAATTATCTCAAACCTTGCTGTATTCAGGCTGGCAAGGGCAAGAGCTGTGTTCAAGAAAGAGGTACTGGCAAAGGAGGAACTGGGGTTGAGCGGTGAGGATGTGGTTGAGGCAATTCTGGATGCCTATGAACTTGCGGAGGTTGACCCTTTCAGGTGTGCCACCCATAACAAGGGAATAATGAATGGAGTAAGTGCGGTTGCTATTGCCACTGGCAACGATTTCAGGGCCCTTGAGGCAGGTGCCCACTCCTATGCCTTCTATGCCCATGGAACCTATAAACCGCTCACAAAGTATGAGAAGGATGGAGAGGGAAACCTTGTGGGCACAATTGAGCTCCCTGTTGCTGTGGGTCTTGTTGGTGGCGTCACTGCGGTGCATCCTATTGCAAAGACAGCAATAAAGATTCTCGGGGTAAAGAGTGCCCGGGAACTTGGTGAAGTAATGGCCAGTGTCGGGCTTGCGCAGAACTTTGCGGCTTTGCGTGCCCTGGCAACAGAGGGAATCCAGCGCGGTCACATGAGCCTGCATGCCAGAAACATTGCTGCAAGTGTAGGTGCAGTTGGTGAGGAGATTGACATAATTGCTGAGAAACTCGTGGCCGAGCGAAAGATAAGGATGGACAGGGCAAAGGAGTTACTGGAGGAACTGAGGAAAAAATGAGAATTATCTTTGGCACTCCATTTCTCGTGCATTCAGAGGTTGTGGCAATTGCAGACACGCATATAGGTGTGGAGCACCATCTCAGGAAGGCGGGTTTTGCTCTGGAGAGTAATGCAGCATGGTATGCCAAGGAGGCAGTGAGAATTGGACGGGAGAACAGGGCTGGAATTCTTCTGCATCTTGGTGACCTGAAGCACACAATCGGGAGGTGGAGTGGAAAGGAGAGATTGGAAGTGCTGAAATTCATTGAGATTCTGCAGGACTGGTTTAGTGAGGTGGTTGTGATAAGGGGAAACCATGATGGAGGCCTTGTGCTGCCTGATTCAGTTAAGCACTGCAAGAGCTATGTGCACAAAGGTTTGGGCTTTCTCCATGGCCATTGCTATCCTGAGCCAGCACTGGGCGGGAGTAGAACAATTGTCTGCGGCCATATCCACCCCTGCGTCAGGTTCAGGGATGGCCTCGGGAGAATCAAAACCTGGAGATGCTGGCTCCTCGCGGAAGTGAATAGGAAGTTCAGGGAGAAGTTTGGACTTGAAAAAGCGAGGAGGATTGTTGTGATGCCCTCAGCAAGCGATTTTGTTGGAATGCGGGAGGTGAACACGCCAGCCCTGAACGGTTTCCTTGTTTCACGGGAACTAATGAGCGGAAGAAAATCCGAGGTCTATCTATTTGATGGAACATTTCTTGGAAGCATGGAGCATGTTGATGCAAGATGAGGCATCTATTTTCTTCTTCTCCTCAGCAGCTTTATAACCTCGGGATAATCTATTCCAAGTTCCTTTACCTTCCTCATGCTCGGCACACCATCCTTTGTCCAGCCCCTTCTCGCATAAACCGCATCGCAGAGTTTCTGGTATTGGTCCTCCCTGTGCTTTCTCAGCGCCTTTATTTTCTCCTCAGTACTCATGTTCTCCACCTTATAACCCAGTTCCTGCAGCTGCCTGTCATATCGCTCCTGCCTGCTTTCATACTCCTCCTTTGTTACTGGACCCATTGACCTGTAAGGCGGCATGTCATCCTTCCTTGTTCCAAAGCCCAGGCGAAGATTGAAAATTCGCTGGAAGTTGTAAACAACCTCGCTCATCTTTATTAGGTCGTCAGGTCCCACCTTCCTTCCAGTCACAGCAGAAAAATACCTTGCATAACTCTCAACATGCTTCATAACTTTTGCTGGCTCCTTTGTCTGGGCATTGTCCTCTGGCACCACATCGTTCCATGGGAGTTTGCAGAGCCCGTTCAACCCGAACCAGGTCCTCCACATCGGGAACCAGTACAATGCTTCTGCCTTCTGCTCAAATGTGGGCATGAGTTTCTTCACCATGTCAAGAAAGATTAACCAGGCCTCATCATGCTGTGGCCCCTTCAATGCCAGACCATAGCCGCCCTGCTGGGCCAGGCTCTCCTTTGTCACATATTCCGAATACTCAAGCCCTTTTACCTCCATTCCAATATCTTGCATCAACTTCCTGTCTGCCCCGAATTTTGCAAAGTATTCCTTCATCCTTCTTACACCCATGCCCAGAATCTTACCAAAACCCTCACCCCTGCTCATCTGGTGCAAAATTTCCAGCATTGCATCCTTGTTCCCGAATTTGAGTTCAATGCCACCTGTAATCTCCTTGTTTATGAGGCCTCGCTCATAGCATTCCATCGCAAAGGCAAGGCTTGTTCCAAAGGAGATTGTATCCACACCATAGGTATCACAGTAGAAATTTCCCTCAATTACCGCCTCAATATCAAAGATTCCGCAGTTGGAGCCAATTCCTGCAATCGTCTCATACTCGGGCCCGTCCACGAGCACTGCCTGCCCTGCATATTTTCCAGTTTTGGGCACGAAATTGTTCACATGATGGGAGCATGAGAGCGCACACCCTATCCAGCATGAATCGTTATTCCTGTTCTTTCCAAAATATTTTCTGAATTCCTCAGCATAAAGCTTTTTTGCCTCTGGATGTGAACCATACTGGAAGTTGTGCACGGGAAGGAGGTCAAAGTCATTCATAATGCTCACAAGATGTGTTGTGCCTATTTCCCTCATCTGATTCTGCTTCGGGTCAAGCGCAATTATCTCGGAGGAGTGGTATCTTGCAGTTTCAAGCAATGTTTTCATGTCTGCAGGATTGTTTGAATGCACACTCACATTTGAGCATTTAACCACAATAGCGAGTATGTTTTTGTTGCGAAGCACAGTTCCAGTGCCTCCCCTTCCTGCCTGCTTCACCCGCACCCTGTTCAGCACTGTATCATACCATGAGAAGTTAAGGCAACCGTAGAGAATGTGCTTTGCTGCACTTCCGCTTGAGACCACACTCACGGATTTTTTGTTTTGGCCACCATACTTTGCAGTCAGTTCTTCGGCAAGCAAATGGGTGTCCTCTGGCAATCCAGATGCCTCTACAATTTCCACATACCCCTCATCTCCGTTGATGTAAATAACGCATTCCTTTTCAGCTTTCCCCTGGATGCAGAGGGCATCAAAGCCCGCAAACTTCAGATAGGGTCCGAAGTAACCACCTACATTTGAATCCACAACTGCTCCTGTGAGCGGGGAGATTGTGGTAACAATTGATTTGCCGCTCCCCGGATAAACTGTTGTTCCCCCGAGTGGCCCTGATGCAATGCAAAGACAGTTTTCCGGCATATCCCATTTTACCTTTTTGTTCCAGGGCAGGGCGTGCCACATCAGGTAAAGACAGAATCCTCTACCCCCAATGAACTTTGTTTTCATTTCCTCGCTAACAGGCTTTTCCTCTATCCTGAGATTGCTCAAATCAATGTGTAGGGTTCTCCCAGCATACCCCTTCTCAACAGGTTTTTTTGCGTAACTGTACCTCTGATACATGCCAACCACCTGAGGGGCATAGAAAGG
>JAWACX010000113.1:0-6045 GCA_038896575.1 Thermoplasmata archaeon | reverse complement strand
GGGAATACAATCTCCTTTACTACAACAACTGCATTCCTGTTGCCTGGGTGCCAGAGAGAGTGTATTGGAAAAACTTTGATGCTCAAATTCTTGACGCAGGCTATCAGGCGGTGATTGTGGACACAGAGGACGGTTTCAGATGGTATGCCGAACCGTCTGGCTACACAAAGGAGACAAAGATTTATCAGACCCCTGGAGGTCTCAAACTCCTTTTCATAAGCAACAGGGGCAACAATACATTTGACAAATACAACATCCAGGAACAGATTTTCAGATTAACTGACAATGGTTTGAGCATCAATCTGCGGGAGAAATTCATCCAGCTGGCAATGGAGCCAGACCAGGAGCAATACTACCTGTACATGGATGACTGGGAAAAGGTGTGCGGCAACATACCTGACTGGGGAGGCCCGGAAGTACTCTATGCCTACGATTCCGACATTGGCTGGATTGCCCAGCATCAGTGGATAGAATGCCTTGGATTGGATGAGTTACTGGCTAAAAACTGGGAGCCAGTAGGCACCCTGAACCTCGGGGACTGCACATACTTCTGGCTTTCAAGGAACATGGGAACACTGGGCAGAACTGAGGTTGCACCGCATGACAACTACAGCCTTTACGATGCCTGGTACTATGACCCTCTCCATGAATGCGCTGGCCCCTGCTACTACAACTACACACCTGCAGACACGGACACAAAACTCGGGGACTGGAAAACAAATACAACGCTCATTGGAAAAACCTGGGAATTGATAAAGCAGATTCCAGAACAAAGTCCGCTGTTTGAATTAGCCAGAAAAACCTTTTCCAACATGCTTTATGAGACCGCATGGAGGGACCTGCCTGGTGGTGTTTCCAGCCAAATTTCCTACTGGCAGAAGGAACAGGCCGCCCACATAAGAACTGCGGCAATTTACTACTATGCTGATGAATGGCTCACGCGCAGATGGAATGGAACCAGAGCAATGGATGTTGATTTGGACGGCAATGAGGAGTATTTGCTTGCAAACTCCTATGTGTTCTGCGTTTTTGAGAAACGCGGCGGCAAGCTCGTTTTTGCAATTGATAGCAACGGAACCCAGTTTGTGGGCAATCAGCCAACTGGTTATCTCGACGAGAGGGATGCATACACGGACATAATTTCCTCAACCACCTCAAACACCCACTATTATCCAGGTGCAAAATACCTTGAGGGTTCAAAAACCTATCCATTTGAGGACCTGGGTAGTGAGAATGAGTTTTATGAGGCTTTGCTGGCAAATGCCTCTCTCCAGTTCAACCATGGAACAATTACAAAGAGATTTGAATTGAGGAACAATGTGCTCGTTGCCCAGTACTCCACACCCTCAAAAACCAGGATTTCCTTCTCTCCAGACCTCAAGAATCTGCTGAGAAATGGCACGAGAGAACTGAGGGAGTTGCTCAACACCACAGAGAACTCATTTGGTTATGTTAACGGTGCCCGGGCCTTGCGGTTAATAATGGAAAACGCAACAATATGCGGTGCTGGCACAGTTGCACATGCAAAGTATGTTGAGGTTGAAGGTGCGGGAAACCATAACCTTTCCCTTGTTTTTGGAAACGAGATTGTGCAGGAGAACCTTCCACCTCTGCTCCTTACCCCTATTCCAGATACATATTCCGTACCTGAGGATGGGAAAAAAGATACGCTAATAGACCTGAGAAAATACTTTGAGGACACAGACGAGCTAACTTACAGTCTGGAAAAAGGAGAGAACGGAAGTTTTGTAGAACTCTACATTTTTGAGGAGCACTATCTGGGTATTGATGCAGGAAAAACAAAGGACTGGAGTGGAAATGTGAGTGCGAGGGTGATTGCAAGGGATACGCTGAACCAGACAACATGCTCAAACTGGTTCAGAATTGAGGTCGTTGAGGTAAACGACCCGCCCGTAATTGAGTTAAAAACAAATCTGAGCGGTAAATTCTCTGGCATTGTTGTGCTTGAGGGGAGTGCTGGTGATGTAGACGGGTATGTGGTCTCCCTCGGGTTCAGGATAGATGGAGGAGAGTACAGGAACATTACTGTCAGGAATAACTGGAGCGTCTCAATAGACCTCTCCCAGCTCTCACCTGGAAAGCACACCCTCACGCTCTATGCTACCGACGACAGAAATCTTACAGCTGAAAAGAAGTTTGTTATTGAGGTTGAGAAGAGCATAACCAAGGAGCTAGCTGCAATCGGGTTCGTGGCTCTGCTTGCAGGCGGATTCGGAGCGTTTGAGGTATTTTTGTACTGGAATGAGAAAAAGAGAAAGTAAAGAAAACATTCAGTTAAATATTTATATGCCATGGTGAATTATACCCCACATGGATACTTACCTTGCGATTGAGTACATCTTAATCTCAATGGGCATCGGAACTCTGATAGGCCTTGAGCGGGAGTTCCACAGAGATGAGAAGGAGATTCTCCTCGTGGGAATGCGGACGATGCCCCTTGTAACAATGGCTGGAACAATAATTTCTCTTCTTTCCGCCGATTATGGAACTTATCTTGTTGGCCTGGGACTTGTGATAGGAGCAACCTTCACTGTGCTCCTTGCAATCATCCGCCACAGGCTTGAAATGTCAGGATTCACAACTCCCTTCGCAATGTTTCTTGCCTATATCTGCGGGATGCTCATAGGGCTTGGCTACATCATGACTGGCCTGTTTGTTGGCGTCCTCACAACTATTTTACTCTTCACGAAGGAGCGGTTGCACCACATTGCAGCAAGCCTTACAGAGGAGGAGATGAACAGTGCCCTCCAGTTCCTCACAATTCTCCTTATCCTCCTCCCGATTGCAGCCACATACAACTTCAGCAATATCCAGTGGAACAACATAAATCTCGGTGAGATTTTTGGGAGGGGTAAAATTCTTGATGTTTACTGGCTCCTCCTCATCATCATTTTCATCTCCACAATCTCCTTCATATCCTTCATTGCAATGAGAAAAATTGGCACAGGAAAAGGGCTTGAAATCTCAGGTTTGCTTGGTGGCCTTGTAAACTCCGAGGCTGCAGCAATTTCTCTTGCCAACATCGGGAAAAAGGCTGAGGGCATGGCGCAGAGCGTTATTACCGGGATAATGCTTGCGAATGCCACAATGCTCGTGAGAAATTTCCTGCTCTGCCTCTTCTCAGACCCCACATTTAAAGTGGCATACCTGACTGCAATCCCATTCGGGATGATGCTCATAATCAACCTTGTGTTTGTTATAGCGAGACATGCAGGAAAACCTGGTAAGAAGGAAGACGCATCTGAGCACATTGTTGCTGTTGAGTCACCTTTTGCAGTTGGTCCTGCAGTTAAATTCGGAATGGTATTCGCTGTTATCTCTGTATTTGTTTACATTGCCCAGAGCTATGGCCATGAACTCGGAATTTACATTACTGCAATTGGCGGCTTTGTTTCAAGTGCTGCAGTTGTGGCCTCTGTGTCTGCCACAGCTTCCTCAGCGATAATCAGCCCCTACATTGCTGCAATCACAGCGATGCTTGCCACATGCATCAGCACCTTGAATAAGTATGTGCTTGTGAGAACAGTGGACAAAAATATTGCGAAAAAACTTATCATTCCAGTTCTTGCAACATTTTCCGTCGGGATTTTCGGCGTGGCTTTGATTGCATGGGTATTCTAACCCCCGGAAAATGCAGAATGAATCTCAACTTTTTCCTTTCCAGAAAGCGAGAGCTTTGCATCAAGCGGCAGAATTTTTCCATCAAGGATAAAGATTACATTTCCCGGGGATAAACCTGCTTTCAGGATGATATCCATGACAGAGGTGTTTCGCCGCACCTTTATTTTCTTCCTTTCCCACTGGGGATAGAGCAAAAGTTCAATCTCCATTCTCTATTCTCTCCACCGCCTTCTGAAGGACCATAACAAGTTTTTCATTCATTTCACTGACAACCCTGAGCGTGGTTTCATGCGTAATCTGTTCCGAGGAAATTCCCGCAGCCCAGTTAACAACCATACAGAGGGGTTGATATCTTATACCCAGTTCCCTTGCAAGCTTTGCCTCGGGCACCACGGTCATGCCCACCACATCTCCTCCCAGCACAGATAGCATTTTTATTTCTGCGGGTGTTTCAAACTGTGGTCCAGGCATACAGACATAAACACCATTCTCCCTGTACGGGAATTGAAGTTCTTTGAGCACGGTGCTCAGCAGTTCACGGATTTCTCGGGAAAACGGTTCGGTCATGTCCACATGTTTGATTTCATCATCGTAGAAGGTGTGCACCTCCCTTGTGAAATCAATGTACTGTGAGGGAAGGACAAAGGAGCCAGGTGGCATTTCCCTGTTGAGGCTTCCAACAGCAGAAACCGCAATTATTTTCTCAACACCAGATTTTTTAAGAGCATAGAGGTTCGCCCTGTGGTTAATTCTGTGGGGCGGTACCTGCTTGAGCTTTCCATGCCTTGAGAGAAACACTATCTCCTTCCCTCCAAAACTCCCGGTTGTTACCACAACCTGCCCATAAGGTGTCTGTTTAACCACATCTCTCGGTTTTTCCAGGCCACTGAGAGATTTGTATAGACCAGAGCCACCTATTATCCCTATCATGATTCCACATCTTCCCCGAATGGATGAGAATATAAAAGGATATGGGGGAAGAAGAACACAGAATGATAAAGGCAACAAGCAGGAACCCAAGTTATGAAAAAGGAAATGTGCCTCTCTCACACCATACCTGAGTTGCTTCCGCAGGAGCAAAAAGTTTTAAATTCTCCTCCCGATATCTTGTATTGATAGGATGTTCCCAGGCAGGATGAGGCCCAGAGAAGCCCAGAAAATGATGAAAAGGATGGGCATTTCCACAGAGGAGATTGAAGGGGTAGAAGAGGTAATCATAAAGACAAAAACAAGGGACTATATCTTCCGAAAGGCAGAGGTGGCAGTGGTTACAATCCAGGGCCAGAAAATCTATCAGCTGATCGGCGAGCCGGAAATTCAGGAAAAGAGGACAAAGCCAAAATATACTGAAGAGGATGTCCTTCTCGTAATCCAGCAAACAAATGTGAGCGAGGAGGTTGCAAGGAAGGCGCTGGAAGAAACAGATGGGCAGCCTGCCGAGGCAATTCTGAAGATACTGTCTGAAAAGGAGATTTGATGCCGCTGTGGCTCAGTGGTAGAGCGGCTCCTTGGTAAGGAGTAGGTCAAGGGTTCAATTCCCTTCAGCGGCTCCATCACTTTTTTCCTTCTAGGGCATCCAGATATTCCCTTATTTTTGCCATCTCCTCCTCCTTTTTCTTCAATTTCTCCTCCCACTCAATAAGCCTTTTTTCCGTTTCTGCCAGAGTCTTGATTTTCTCCTCCATCAGAACCTCAGAATTTTTTAATTTCGTCTCTCTGTATTCAATTTCCGCCCTCATTTCAATCAATTTTTCTCTTTCCATCTCTATCTCCCTGAGCCTTGCTCCTATTTCTCTTTCCTTTTCCTCTAATTCCTTTCGCTTCCGCTCAATCTCTCCAACCATAGCCTTTACACGCTTTTCTTCGTTCGCTGCCCACTCAATCTTTTCCCTGCATTCCTCACTGATTAACTTTTCATTCTCCTCAATCTCTGCCAGTCGTCTCTCTGCATCCCGCAGCTTACCCTCAATCTCGGTAAAACGGGCATCCAGCGCACCCTCTTTCTCCCTAACTCTTAGTTCCCGCTCTATCAGCGCCTTCTCCCTTTCCTCTACTTCTCTCAACCGTTTTTCCGCTTCCGCATGCATCGCTGCATATTTCTCAGCATCAGCTGCAATTCGCTCGATTTCTCTCTGCTTTTCAGCCAGTTCTTTCTCAATTCTCTCTATCTCCTCACGCCTTTTTGCTAGCTCCTGTTCAGTGCTCAGGAGCGCCTTCTCCCTTTCCTCAAATCCAGCTCTCAGACTTCCCTCCAGTTCCCTCAGTTCAGCCTCTTTCCTTGCTATTTCTGCAGTTGCAGCAGCCAAAGCTTTTTCCTTTTCCGCAATCTCATTCTTTGCCTCAGCCAGAGCCGTTTCCTGTTTTTCAATTTCCGCAGCCTTTGCCTCTATCTCCTTCTCTTTT
>JAWACX010000112.1:0-6079 GCA_038896575.1 Thermoplasmata archaeon | reverse complement strand
CTTTTCCATAGCCAGTGTAAGCAAACTTTCAAAACCCTCCTCTATCTCCTCTCTACTCAGCAGATTTACCTTCTTTCCATAAAGTTGT
Source organism: Thermoplasmata archaeon (assembly GCA_038896575.1). Taxonomy (GTDB): domain Archaea; phylum Thermoplasmatota; class Thermoplasmata; order Lutacidiplasmatales; family SKW197; genus SKW197. Next base: position 5,991 of record JAWACX010000112.1, on the reverse strand, counting down.
TCGAGTTTTTCAATCGTTGTGCCTACAAGCACAGAGGTGTAGAACTCTGCAAACACCACATCTGCAGTTTTTACTGCCTCAAGTCCTCTCAGCGAAATATCCAGTTCATCATAGAGTCCGAGACCAACAAATGTGAGCATCAGATCTCACTTCTCCTCACTGCTGCCTCTCTCTCACAAATGAACTTCAGTGCCTCCTCCCAGGTAAGCAGGCCATACTTGGCACCGAATTGCTGGACAACAGAGGCGCCGTTTGCACTCCCAACCTTGAGCGCTGTCTCTATGTCCTCTCCCTTTGCAAGTGCGGAGATGAAACCTACAATGAATGCATCCCCTGCACCGAGCGTTGAAACAACTGGCACATCGTACGCAGGGAACATATACCGATATTTTCCATCGTAACACTGGGCACCCTTTTTACCATCTGTAATCACAACCAGTTTAACTCCCATCTGATGGATTTTTTTAAGGATTGGGTCAAGATTATCAGCCCAGGGCTCGTTTGTGATTGCCCTTGCAGGGCATCGCTCCACGCAAAGCCCGCACTTTGTGCACTTCTCCTGATGCCTGGCGATTGCCTTGCCACCATCAAGTGCAAAAATTTTCACAGGGCATACATCAACACAGGTCCCGCAGCCAATGCATCTCTCTGGATCCACAACCATCTGGGAGTACCTTATTCCCGTAAAGTTTGAGGCCTCCTCCTTATTCAGGAAAAGAATGTCAATTCTGGAGATAAATGGAAGCATCTTCTCAATTCCTCTGGAAATCTGGGTGTTGCCCGGGTTCCAGCAAATCTTCACATCCTTGTGTGCCAGAAGTTCTGCAAATTTAGCAGGAATATCACTTGCTTTTCCAGTCATCGGCCCAAGGTAGAGAAACCTTGTGTCCATGGCCTTCTCCAGATTAATTCTCTCAAACTCCAGAAAATTATTTGCACCTCTGTAGGTGAGCACTGTTCGTTCGCCCTCAAATGTGGTAAGGATTACAGAATATCCAGTTTCCTCCTCAACCCTGAACGCCAGCGATGTATCTACTCCCTCCTTCTCAAGTTCCTCAAGAATTGCTTTTGCACTTGGGTCATTTCCCAGAGCACTACAAAACGCTGTTTTCAATCCCATCTTCCCAAATCCGTAAGCTGTGTTTGAAGCGCCACCACCGGTTGTAAACATAATTTTATCCACATTGATTTTGGCCCCGTAATCCAGACAGAGATAGGCCTTTGTCTGCAACATCTCACGGAACTCCACAACCTTTGCAATGTTTGTTTTCACAAACACATCCTGGGTTGCGCTTCCAATACATACCACATCATACATGCAAGACCATAGGAGGGAAAGGTAAAAAAACTTTTGCGGAATACCAAGCTTCGGTTTTGTCCCCTCCTAGACCATAAAAAGGATATATTATGGTGTGTATATGGGTGCGGTGATTCCAATGGTTTCGGAAGCTAGAAAATTCCTCATGGTGCTTGGTATTGCTCTGGCATTGATTCCTGTTTCGCCAGGCCTTTGTGCTAGAGTAACTGGTGAATGTCCTGGTGTGTGCCACCTTATTCCCTTTACAACCAACCACACAATCACAATCGATGCAAATCTTTCAGAGTGGCATGCGGATGAGGTGCTTGGTGGAAATGACAATGCAATCTGGTATCTTACATGGGATGAGAATAAGCTTTACCTTGCACTCAACAGACAGGAAGGATTTCATGGCACTGAGAACGACTACGATGTACTCTGGATTTATATGGATACAAGGGATGGTGGAAGTGCTCAGAGTGTTGACTGGAACGGAAGGCACACACTGCCATTCCATGCAGACTGGTGCTTCATTCTCAGGCCCTGGAACAAGTACTGGAATTTGAGAGAGTGGAATGGCACAGACTGGCAGCCAGATAAGCCTTATTTCGGGGTGGAGCCTGCCCAGGACTGGGATAACGGAATTGCAGAATTTGAAATTCCATTTGGAGACATTGGAACACCGCTCTCTATAAGTGTTGCATTATTCCTCACAAATGGTGCAGACAATTACCTGTTTGGAGCATCACCAGAAGGAAATCCATCTGGATATTTTGTAGCTCTCAGGCTCTACTGGTTATATCCCAGCCTCTCTGGTAATCTGAGCCCTAACTCATCACTCACTGCATCCGGGCCGCTCCACATCAACGGAAACAGTGAATTCATCATCATTGCCCAGACAAATGGGTGGCAGGGGAATGGAACAGCGGAGAATCCCTATGTGATAGAGGGTTACGAATTCAACGGGAACGGAGGTGGCTATGCCCTCTGGATTGAAAACACAGACATCCACTTTGTGGTGAGGAACTGTAAGGTTTGGAACGCAACCTCCCAGTACATCTATCCTTATGGGCCCGCAATCATGTTATCAGCAGTTTCAAACGCAACAATAGAGCACAACATCCTTACCCAGAGCAAGTATGGGGTTAAATTCCAGGGAGGCTGCAAGAATCTCAAGATAATCGGAAATGCTGTATCTAATGCATACTTCGGCATCTTCGGAGAGGATAATCTGGCTGCAGGGGTTGATGTGCAGAGTAATGTAATTTCCGGTAACAATGAAGGTGTGGTCTTCTATGGAGTCCAGGATTCCAGGATTGGGGCCAACACAATTCTTTTGAATCCAATTGGAATTACGCTCTCGGGTTGTAGGGGAATCTGCATAGAGGGAAATCTCATACATCACAATTACTACCATGGAGTGTACATCTCAGGTAATTCCCATAATAACCAGCTTACAGGGAACACAATAGCCAGCAACGGAAACACTGGCATAACGATATGTGGCGGCTCCTTTGCGAACCTCATCACTTACAACACAATTAGAGATAACTCGGGCTACGGAGTTGCCTTGACAGAAGCCAGCAGTGGCAATCAGATTTATGGGAATAACTTCTACCGGAACAATGGAGCAGGAAAAGGTGTGAATGGTCAGAGCCAGGGCTATGATGAAGTTGGGAATGCCTGGGATGATGGAACAGGAGGAAATTACTGGAGTAACTGGGATGGAACGGGAACCTATCCTATAGACGGCAGTGGAAACGCAGTGGACAGATATCCCCAGGGGTCTCCTATTGTTGGAGAGAACCTCTCCATCTTATTCTGGCTAGTGGTTGCAGGAACAGGAGTAATTTGCAGAAGGGTACATTTATAAATCTCCAACCATATACCCCGTCATGGAACTTCTGATTCCAGTGCTACTCCTTCTGATATTCAGCACGCCTGTTCTCCTCGCTGTTTACATCAAGATTTCCAGAAAATTCCATAAACTGCTCAGAATTGACAGGAACAAGGTGGAAAAAAGAGGTGTTCCAACTGCTGGCGGTTTTTTTTTGCTTCCTGTAATTTCCTGTGCGCCTGCCTTATTGCTCGGAAATTTTGGCATCTCCCTTGCCCTTGGAGTAATTGTTGCTGGTTTTATAGGCCTAGTCGATGACCTGAAAGGTACTGGCATCTGGATTAAGGTGCCTCTGATGATGGTGCCTTCCCTGCCACTCATAGTTTTCTGGGCAATGGGAAGTTATCAGGTAGAGGTTCCGTGGATATTGGCATGGGTTCCATTTTGGCTCCTCCTTCCTCTCCTTACATCCTTTTTTTCAAATGGATTTAACATAATATCTGGCTATGATGGATTGAGCACAGGAATCGGGGCCATACAGATCGGTACATTAGGAGTACTTGCACTACTTGCCAACGACCTGGTACTTGCTTCCCTCGCTCTAGTATGCCTGCTCCCTGTCACAACCTTGCTTCTTTTCAACTGGTATCCTTCAAAAGTTTTTCCAGGTAACTCTGGAACTTTCATAATCGGCACAGTCGGGCCCTTGCTTTTCATCTACGGAGGTTTCTGGTTGCCGCTTATAATTCTCTTCCTTCCCCACATCTGCGAATTTTTGCTGAAGGTAAGGTTCAGGGGTAAAACCGAAGTTTTTGGTGAGGTTGACCATGCTGGCTCTATCACCTACAAAGGAAAACCGAAAAGTGTGGTTCACCTCTTGCTCAGGAGGGGCAGATGGATGGAGGTGGAAGTTACAGAGGCCTTCCTCTCACTGGAAGTTATGCTCGCCCTTATTGCAGTGGCTCTAGTATTGTTCTGATTGTGTCCTTGAGATTTCTCTCGCTCTTTCCAGCTCTGCCCTCGTGTTCACATTGAAAAATTCATGCTCTGGAAATTGTTCTGCCGGAACTGGTCTGGCGCCTGATGCAAGAATTGCCTCGCAGATTTTTGTATTGGCTTTGAGAAATTTTGTCAGGTTTTTGCCCACTACACTGTGCAATGGCTCAAGATGTCCATTTTTCCAGACAGGAATTGTATAGGGAGCAATTGAGAGTTGCCATAGAATTGCATCTGGACTCAGAAATGGCATATCGCCTGCAGTCAAAAAAATTCTGTCGGAGGTTGCTGTAGCAATACCAGTGCAAATCGCAGCTTGAATGCTGTGTTCTTTCTCAACGATAACTCTTACATCACCAGCGATTTTCACTTCCTTCTCAACCACGACAAGGATTTCAGCGAAGCCAGCAGCCGCAAGCGAGGAGAGAACATGCTCAAGCAAAGTTTTTTCTCCGATGCACTGGCTAAGCTTATTTCCCCCAAATCTTTTTCCATCACCACCAGCAAGCACAACAGCACTTGCGTTCATTTTCTCAAAAATTTGAGAGCATGCAATCCTGTCAGGTAGCAGGCCTTTTCTGCCTTTTCCTTAAGCTCAGAAGGAATTCCCTGCTTTGCTTTTCGCTGAGCATAAACCGCACAGACGGCACCAGCCATGAGCCCTTTTATGCTTGCCAGTGTAAACAGCGTGCTCGCCTCCATCTCCATGTTGTAAACATTGAGTTTTGAAAGGGTCTCAACCATGTCTGGTTTCATCAGCGGAAAATTCACAGCCCTGCCTTGAGCTCCATAAAAGCCAGGAGCGGTTGCAGTGAGCCCAATGTGGTATCTGTATCCGAGCTTTCTTGCACTCTCTTCAAGGGCTTGAACCACCTTGTAGTGGGCCACAGCAGGATATCCCTCAGGCACGAAGTAGAGCGAGGTGTTTTCAAGCCGCACTGCAGCAGTGGAAATTACGAGGTCTCCAAGTTCTATGAATGGCTGGAGGGCACCACAGCTCCCGATGCGAATGAGAATTGGTTTTTCAACGAGGTTCAGGAGTTCAACAACAGCAATCTCTGTGTTATCACAGCCGATACCAGTGGACATCACTGTCACATCAAGTCCTTTCCATGTGCCAGTGTAGGTGACATACTCTCTGTTTCTTGCCTCTACCTCAATCTTTGAAAATTCCCTACTAACTTTTTCCGCTCTTGCAGGGTCACCGCAGAGCAAAATGTTCTCTGCCACTTCTCCTTTCTTCAGCCCAATGTGGTACTGCTTTCCTTCTTCGCTTTCCATCGTCTCAGAACTTTTCAATTTTCCAGGCATGTTTTCACACTGATGAAATGGATATGGAATATTTTAAGGTTGTTTTCGGCATTGGAAATGGACTATTGTCAGGTTTTGTGCGCTACAGTTTCCCAATCTCCTCTCTCACACTCTCCGCCCACACCTTGTTCCCAATCCGCTCAAAGAAACCAAGCACTTTACCTAGCAACCCCCTGTCTCTACGAAGCTTCCCGAGTTCAAACAAAGCCTTGTGGTAATCCACATCAAGTTTGCCAATGCTTTCGTAAATCTCAACCGCCTTTGCTAGTGCTTCCTCCCCTTCCACCAAATTCCCATCAGCCACAAGAAGTTTCCCGGAAACAGTGAGGAACCTAGCTTCCAGTTTTTTCAAACCAAGCTCATTGAGTATTCCCTTCGCCTCCTCCAGAGTTTTCCTGCATCTCTCAAAATCCTTTAATTCAAGAAAACACGCTGCCATTACCAGCAACCCCCAGCACAATGTTGACTTATCCCCGATTTTCTCCCTCAATTCCAGGCTCTTTGTGTAAAACTCCAGTGCTTTCTCGTAATCTCCTTTGTCATTATATAT
>JAWACX010000111.1:0-6103 GCA_038896575.1 Thermoplasmata archaeon | reverse complement strand
TTTGGAGAGCCAGCTTGTTACAATGGATATTTTAAAGGCGCTGTGCAAGGAAGGAAAGATTGTGGTTTCTGTCTTTCATGATATTAATCTGGCAAAATTTGCCACACATGTCCTTTTCCTTGGTAAGAGACCACTGTTTGGCAAGGCGGAAATTCTGACTGCAAGGAATATATCCCGTTACCTCAATGTAGATGAAGAGATTGTGCGACAGTACTGCAAAATTTCTATATAATTTGTTGAATACTGTGGAATTATGTATGAATTGAGAGAGGGGAAAAAAATTACCTTGGCCTTGATGCTGTATGAGATTCTGAGGGAGCAGAATTTAACTCTAAAAACTGCTGGTGAGAAACTCGGAATAAGTCCACAGGGTGCTGCAAATTACATGAAAGAGCTTGAGGGACAGGGGTTTGTGAAGAAGGGTAAGGTGACGAAGGAGGGTGTGGAATTTCTCCATCAAACCTTCAGAACACTCCAGAGAGAAATAAGCGGAATTGTAGCTCACCTCAACATTGTGCTCTGCACTGATGCAATTGCAGAGGATTTTATAAGGGCCGGCGAGACTGTCTCCCTCTACATGAAAAAAGGTTTGCTCTGTGCAGGTAAAGGTGGTGGTGAGGCAAAGGGAGTTGCCGTGGATTCTGGCAAACCCGGGGATATTGTGCGAGTGAAAGGCTTGAGTGGAATTGTGGAGATAAAGCGTGGAAAAATAAGAGTCGTGGTCCTTGACACAGAGAGCACAAAGATAAAAGGAAAAAGATTACACCTACCGGAAGGGGATGTGTATGCTGCATACGGACTTAGAGCCCTGAACTTCCTCCAGAAAGCAGGGCATTTTGTGGATATACGGTTTTGTGTCCCTGAAGGTTGTGTAGAATCCGCTGCCATAGGGCTTGATGTTGTCTGTGTTCTCACAAAGGACCTGCTCCCGGTGTTCCTGAAAGGGTTAAAGGAGGGTATGCAAAATTACGGAGAGGTGGATTACGAAATCCATCCTTTCAAGGAATAAATTATTATCATTCTTTCTGTTTCCAAAATCATGGTGGAAATTGCGGAATTGAAGCCGGAGCATTACTCACAGATTGTTGAGGTATGGAAGGATGCCGGGCTACCCTTTAAACCCCTTGGCAGGGATAGTTTTGAGGAGATGAAGAGGCAGATGGAGAGGAACCCAGACCTCTTCGTGGGTGCTTTTGTTGATGGTGAACTTGTTGGTGTGGGAATAGGGAGTGAGGATGGAAGAAAAGGATGGATAAACAGAATTGCTGTGAAGAAAAAGTGGCAGCGCCGTGGAATTGCTACGAGACTCATCCATGAAATTGAGCAAAGGCTGAGAAGCAGGGGCTTGAGAATAATCTGTGTGCTGATTGAGGCTGGGAATGAAGCCTCACTTTCCCTCTTCCAGAAGGAGGGATATGTACTCCACAGGGACATATATTATCTCTCAAAGAGGGACTCTGAGGAGGTGTAGGTATGTGCGTCCTTTCTGATAGGGAAATAAAGAGATGTGTGGAAAAGGGAATCCTGAAAATTGAGCCTTTTGTAGAGGGTAATCTCACCCCAAACGGGATTGACCTCTGTGTGCACGAGGTCTGGATTGAAGGAACTGATGAGAAAATAGTGGAAAAACCTGTGTTTGTGCCTCCACACACAAGGTTCTTGGTCTCTACAAGGGAGAAAATTTCGATGCCGGATGATTTGGTGGGAATCCTATGGATAAAAACATCGCTTGCAAGGTCAGGCATTCTTGGTGCCTTTGGATTGATTGATGCTGGTTTCTCTGGAACGCTCACACTTGCATTCTATAACGGAAGCAAGGAAACATTTTCTCTTTCCCCGGGTGCAAAGATTGCCCAGCTTGTGTTTGTCAGAATGGGTTCCAGGCCAGAAAAGCTCTATATGGAAAGGTCAGGACACTATCAGAACCAGCAGGGAATTACATTTTCCAGATTATAGTCGAGAGATGCAAAAATATATATAGCACAACTTGATATACCGCAGTAGCGAACCTACAACCAAAATGGATGTAAGGAGGAGAAAAAATGAAGAATAAGGACAGAAGATGGGTAGTGACTGCAGCATTAGCCTTTGTGCTAGTGCTAGTGATGATTGCTACACCCTTCTCAGGTGCAGTGGCTGGAAAGGCACCTGAGAAAAGTGCTCCGACTACCAAGGCGCCACCGTATGGTGGTGTGTTTAAGATAGGGTTCCAGAGCGATTTGAAGAGCTTAAACCCGTGTATTGCTAACGATGTATGGAGCTGGAATGTGATTGGCTTTATATATGACACCTTGAGTGGAACCCAGAAAGGCACGGATGAGCCGATTCCCTGGGTTGCAGAGTCGTGGAGCAGTGATGAAACAAGTTTGGAATGGACAGTGAAAATACGCCAGGGTGTGAAGTGGCACGATGGGCAGCCATTGACTGCAGATGATGTCGTGTTCTCCTACAACTTCCTGATGGATGTTGGTAGGTATGTATCTTCCCTTGAGTGCCTTGACTGGACACCTTTACCAGGTGCTACAGACAAGAACGAGACCTACTATGTGGGTGTGCAGAAGGTGGATGATTACACTGTGAAGTTCAAGCTCCAGCGGACAAACCCGATTTTCCTTCTTGATACATTAGGAATCCCGCTGCTGCCAAAGCATATCTGGAGAAGCCACTGGGATGACAAGACAAGCTGGAACATGAACCACAACCCGACAACGGGCACGGCAGATGTAATTGGCTCCGGACCTTTCAAGTTTGCATACTGGAAACCTGGAGTTGAGGCAAGAATTGAAAGGAATCCAGACTACTTCTGGGAGTCCGTGATTGAAGATGGCAACAAATACAAAGTGCCATTTGTAGATGCTATTCAATACATCATCTATAAGAACATGGATGCAATGGTTACTGCACTGAAACAAGGAATGATAGACTATATTTGGTGGAGCATTGACCCAGGCTGGATACCTGTTGTTTCCCAGATACCAGGTGCAAAGGTGTTTGTAAACGATGACAGGGGTTATTTCTACATCATGTTCAACATGATGCTGCCCTTTGAGGGTTATGATGAAGGCACTGGTTATCAGCCGAGAAACGATGAGAACTCTCCAATAACCTATCCAAACCCACAGGGCGGTGAGGATGCCGGTCTCCCATTCAGAAAGGCAGTATCCCACTGCATTGACAAGGAGTACATAGTGACAAGGCTTCTGCAGGGCTTTGGAACAAAAGGAGATTCTATTGTGCCACCCTCCTACACAATCTGGTACAACGAGACTGTGCCCCAGTATCCCTACAGTATAGATACTGCAAAAGCAATTCTTGATGCTGCAAACTACAAGGACACAGACTCCGATGGCTGGAGAGAGGACTACAAGGGAAGGAAGATGGGGGGCGGGCAGATAGAGATTCTTACTCCACCGGCTGACTATGACCCGATCAGGGCAGAAGCAGGGAAGCAGATTGCAAACTCAATGCAACTTGCAGGAATTAATGCAGTTTCTAAGCCCACAAGCTTCGGCGAGATTGTGGATAGAGTATTTGTGTCCAGGGACTATGAAATGTTCATCCTTGGCTGGAGACTGGGCATTGACCCGAGCTGGGTCTATGATTTCTTTAACTCAAAGTTTGACTGGTACAACCCAAGCATAGGTGATGGAGGCAACAATCCAGCAGGTTACAGAAACCAGTACTATGACAACATCTCAGCCCAGGTCACGAGTGAAATGAATCCGCAGGAGAGAATTAGGCTCGTGAAGGAATGCCAGGGTATGATTGCAACCCATCTCCCGACCAATGTGCTCTACTACAGAAAGGTGATAGAGGTTGCAGATACATCTGAATGGACTGGGTACTATGAGAGAGCAGGAGGAATCGGGAATGGCTGGACGATGATGGAAGTCCATCACCCGGTAAGTCAGTCTCAGTTGAGAGTAACCCTGAATGCATTCCCTGCAACAATGCCAGGCACAAAGAATGCTACCCTGAAGCTTACAGCAAGTGCTGTTAAAGCGGATGGTTCTCCCTATCCAAATGTAAATGTGAAGCTCAGCTTCTCACCCGCACTTGACCCAGCATACTTCACAGTAGATGCAACCCAGAAGACAACAGACGCTAATGGTAAGGCTGACTTCATAATAACCTGCATTGAGAACTATCCACAGGATACAGTCTTCCACGCGACGGTGGAAGCAACAGACGGGGTCACCAGTGCGACTGCGGATACCTACTTCACAATCTCAATTGCTGGCCTTAATGTGGAGGTTACAAGCCCGACGATTGTTGAGGGCACCGCAGGAAATGTGTTCTACCTGAATGTCACGGTAAGACAGTTCGCAAACCCGCTTTCAGGTGCCCAGGTAGAATTCCAGACATTCACACCACCGGATAATTTGAAGGCTGCAGTTGTAAGAGCTAACACGGATGAAAACGGCAGTGTTTCGCTCAAGATGCAGGTAACAGGCAACTTCACAGCTTCAACACCCGTTGAAATCAAATACACTGTCTGGCCTGCAGGTGGTGCAAAGACACTCTATATACATAACTTCGTGGTACTTGCAAATGAAGGTACTCCAGTTGACATCAATGTAGAACCAATTGGTGCAATTGAAGGCCTGCCAGGCAAAACAAAGGAGGTTAATGTAACCGTCACAAGCGGAGGAACACCAGTTGCTGGCGCAACAGTTTATGGCTATGTTACTCCTGTAGGTAAGGGCCTGAGTGTTGTTGAGGGCTCGGTTGACACTGGCACAGATGGAAAGGCTACATTTACACTGCAGGTTGATTCCCTTATCACAACCGAGATGAACTTCAAGTTTATAGCCGTGGTGGCAACTAGCAACTCTGCGGGCTATGGTGATGCAGCAGCCCAGGTCTCAGCCGTTACCACAATGAATGCAGCAATGCAGATAACGCCTGCCACAATCAATGGTCAAACAGGACAGACTGCCACAGTTAAGGTGACAGTTACTAGCGGTGGAACACCGATAAAAGACGCCTCCGTGTTGCTTGACATCACACCAGCTACAGGTTTGCTGGAAGTGCTGCCGCAGGAAGGAGCAGTAACTGACAGTAATGGTGTTGCAACTCTGACAATAAAGGTTGTTTCGGACTTTGCCTCAGACGCAACATTCACCATAACCGGACATGCAACATATGCCACACTAACTGCAACAGCCACAGGCACCCTGGAAGTGAAGGGCGTTGGTGGTGGAGATAACATAACAGCTACGCTGGAACTCTCAGCACAAGAGGTGGATGGTGTTACAGGGGCAGAGGTATCAGCAACTGTTACTGTGATGAATGGCACTGCGCCTATGCCTGATGTAGATGTGTCGCTCCAGCTCACACCAAGCACTGGATTGAGTGCCGAGACTGGCAAGAAGACGGGTGCAGATGGCAAAGCTGTAATAAAGATTACAGTTACCCAGGACTTCACACAGAATACGTCAGTCAGTGTGGTGGGAGTTGCTACAATCAGTGGAAAGACCTACTATAGCAGTCCAAAGACACTTTTGGTGAGGTATGTGCCATATGCCTATAGGATTTCAGTAACCCTTGAACCAAGCCAGGTTGATGGTTACAAGGACACAACAGTGAATGCTACTGTGAAGGTATTGAATGGCACCACCCCAATGGAGGGCATAAATGTTACTCTCTCGGCTAACCCAGCAACAAACATTGAGATTTCTCCATCATCAGCACAGACAGATGCAAATGGCACAGCAAAATTCACAGTCAAACTCACTGCAGACTTCCAGCAGACCACATCCATAACCTTTACACCGAAAGCAACAATTGAAGGTACAGAGTACACTGGAATAACAGCAACCCTTACAGTGAATGCAATCCAGCAACCAACATACACTGTTACAATGACACTTGAGCCCCAGGAAATTGAGGGCAAGAAGGACAACACGGTGAAGGCAAAGATTACTGTGAAGCAGGGTGACGCTGGTGTGGCAAATGTGTCGGTAACAGTTAAATTGGAGCCTTCTGAAGGATTGACTGCTACCACAGTCCAGACAGATGCAAACGGAAATGCAGAGGTGACAATTACAATCACGCAGGACTTCTCACAGGATAAGACAGTGAAGGTCACACCAAAGGTTGG
>JAWACX010000110.1:0-6122 GCA_038896575.1 Thermoplasmata archaeon | reverse complement strand
GGTAAGATTCAAGGAATTTCTTCTCGGTCTCTATTGAAGTATTTAGACCGAAATGAATACGCTAAGAAAGGGTTGATGGCCACTTCTATGAAACAGGAGCCATAGGGGTGTAGGCCTGGAAAAATCAGTAGGTTTCCTGGTAGTATGTCCACATCAATTCCCTTTCTAATGGCTTTTTGGGTAGTAGTGAGTATCTGGCTTTTCCAACTTGTTCGGAGATACTGACCCTGATGATATCCCTGATGATATATTTATATACGGGAAAGCTATTATTGGAATAAAATCGATGGAGGGTTTCTAGATGAACAGGAAAAAAATTCAGAAAGGATTTGGGCTCGGAATTGCGGCGATGATTATAATTTCAGGGTTTGTGCTTTTTGCCAAACCCACTGCTGGAGAAAACCCAGTAAAGCAGCTCTTTGTTGTGGTGCTCCCTGATGATGGTAGAGAGGTGCAGGGACTGGAGATTGTAGAGGACTATGGAGGAACAAAGCTTGTAAAGCTCAGCGAGAAGGAAAAGACATTGCTGGAGGGTATGGGTGCAGTGGTCATTGACATTTCCTACATGAATTACATTGGCTTGGATACCGGTACCTTTGATCCTGTAGGAGAAGGCAAAACTGGAGAATTGAAAGGAAAATACTTTCTCTGGCAGTTTGATAGGCCCCTAAAAACTGAACATATTGGTGCATTGGGTTCTATGGGTCTCAGGGTGTTGATGTATCTTCCATACAATACCTATCTTGTTCATGGCGAGGCAAATGTGGTGAAGAATGCAGCAGAACTCTTGAAGCCAAGATGGATTGGCAATTATGAAATTGAGTACAAGGTGCATCCAGCACTCCTTGAAAAAGCTGGAAAATACACGGTTACAATCCTGCTCTATGGGGATGAGAATCTCAAAAACTCTTTGAAAGAAATCTCGGGGTATGCAGAAAATGTGCTGGCAAGTTATGAAAAGAGAGGTTTCTGGATAGTGAAGGCGGAGATTTCCCATATGGTTTTGAGGAAAATTGTTGCAATTGAGAATGTGCTCTGGGTGGAGCCATTTGTAACCCCGAAACTCTGGGATGAGGTCGCTGTTGAAATCCACAGCGGTACTTATGCTGGCCCTGGTGGCTATATCCAATCCTTTGGATGGAAGGGAGAAGGAGTAATTGTTGGACTTGCTGATACGGGACTTGATGATGGCAATCTAACTACGATGCATCCTGACCTTTATGGAAGGGTTGTTGGTTTAATAGATTACACTGAAACAAACACTGCCGATGGTATTGCAGAGGACGCTTATGGGCACGGAACCCATTGTGCGGGCATAATAGCGGGCAACGCAGCTACGGGTATGACAGATGAGAATGGTTATCTCTACGGCTATGGCGTTGCTCCAAAAGCCAGTGTGATGATGCAGCGATTGTTTGATGACTATGGGTACTGGGGTTATTTTTACCCTGTCTCTGTGATGACAAGTGCAGCAGCAAACTACAGTGTGAAAATCCACAGCAACTCCTGGGGTGCCCCAGTTGCCGGTGACTATGATGACTATTCCCAGGATTTTGACTGGGCTGTAAGGGATGCTAACCCCTACAATACAGGTAAAGAGCCAATAACTTATGTGTTTGCAGCTGGAAATGCCGGTCCTGGAGCACAGACCGTCGGGAGCCCTGGCACTGCGAAGAATGTTATAACTGTTGCGGCATCTGAAATTTACAGGCCAGACCTTGGAAGCTATGCAGACAACCCGGAGGAGATTGCTGGCTTTAGTTCCAGGGGTCCCACTGCAGATGGTAGATGGAAACCTGAAATTACTGGCGTTGGCACCTGGGTGGCATCAGCACTATCATCCTCCGCTCCACCTGGCTGGGGGTGGGGGAACATAAATGAGTACTATGAGTGGTGCGGTGGCACGAGCATGGCAACGCCCCATGTTGCAGGTGGTGCAGCTCTATTCTTTGAATACTACTCAAAAACCTATGGAAAGGAACCCTCGCCAGCACTTGTGAAGGCAGCATTGATAAACGGTGCAGATGACATGCTCGGAGGGCCAAATGGTGGAAGTGCACCTGTGCCAAACAAGGATGAGGGCTGGGGCAGGATGAACCTCACGAAGGTAATCCAGCCAGATTTTGGTGTGGTCTATGTGGATGGTGGGTATAACCTTAAAACAGGGGACATCTATGAAAAGGATGTGAAGGTTCTAGATGCCACAAGGCCCTTTAAGGTAACTATGAGCTATTTAGACATTCCAGGCGCAATTTCTGCAAATCCAACCCTCGTGAATGATCTAAACCTGATTGTGATTGCACCGGATAACACGGTGTACTATGGTAACGCGTTTGCAAACGGTTGGAGCATGCCTTCCATGGGCACACCAGACAACCGGAACAACCTGGAGAATGTGTTTATTCCAAACCCTGTGCCAGGGACATACAGGGTTATAGTTTATGCCTTGAATGTGGTTCAGGACGCTGTTAATGAAACTGCTGAGATGGATCAGGATTTTGCCCTTGTAGTCAGCGGGAACATTGAAGCCGAGCATCCAGGCACAATAATGCTTGACAAGGAGTATTACAAGCCTAGTGACCTAGTGAGGATTGTCCTCCTCGACGCTGACCTTAATACGGACCCAGCTTCACAGGAAAATGTGAGTGTTAAAATTGAGAGTGAAAAGGAGCCATATGGCGAAACCGTCACCCTTACCGAGGATGGTGCTAACACAGGAAGATTCGTGGGCACAATTCAGTTGAGTGTGTCTCCAGCAGTCCCCGGTAATGGCGTTCTTGAAGTTTACCTTATGGATAACATTACTGCAAGATACCTTGACCTGGCACCATTGGGCGAAAGGAGTGCAAAAGCGGGTGTGGATGGAATCTCACCAGAAATCTGGGGCGTGAATGTCACTTCTGTGAGTGCAAAAAAGGCGAAGATAGAATGGATGACTGATGAACCAGCATCAAGTGTGGTCTACTACTGGGAGGAAGGAAACCCTGTGCCTGTAAAGCTCTGTAGTGAGAGGGATGCCCTGAAAGGAATTGCCAGACTATCTGATGCTCAACTCCTGCCACAAAAAGAGAATGCTAGAAACTTCCTAAGCGTGGATGGTGCCCCGCTCGCCACAAATGTTGTTACCCTTCCAGGGTATGTAACTCATCATGTTGTGGAACTAAAGAATTTGAAGCCAGAAACCAGGTACTACTTCTATGTTGAATCTGTTGACCCTGCCGGGAACAGCGCTGTGGACAACAACAATTCAAAGAACTATACATTCACAACACTTCCTCCTCCAGACATCCTTTTTGTGGATGATGATCAAGGTGCGAACTATCAAACCTACTTCATCCAACCTCTCACGCTTGCAGGCTACAGCTTTGATGTATGGGATGTTTCAGTTGATGGAAGTCCAGACCTAAATACGCTATCCCAGTACAGTGTGGTAATCTGGACAACAGGAAGCGACTATTCTGATACCCTCTCCCCATCTGATGAGGCAAATCTGGCAGCATATTTAGATGGTGGAGGAAAGCTTTTCCTCTCCGCCCAGGACTATCTATGGGATAAGGGTCTTACAGCTTTTGGGATTAATTATCTTCACATACTGAACTATACAGATGATGTCGGTGCAACTTATGTAGTTGGGGTTGCAGGAGACCCGATAAGTGACGGGCTAGGTACGGTATATATTACACCCCCATTCTCTAACTGGGCAGACCGCGTGGAGCCTGACGCAAGTGCATACACAGTGTTTAGGAATCACCAGGGATATTCCTGTGCGATTAGATATGAGGACTCCATTGCAGGTTTCAGAACAGTCTTCTTTGGCTTCCCGTTTGAGGCGATCACAAACAGAAACATTACAAATGGGACAATTGTGATAGACAGAATAATAAAGTGGCTTAACCCACCACAGCAACATGACCTTGCAGTGACTTCTCTCATTACAAACAAAACATGGTCACAACCCGGTGAAAGTGTAACAATTAATGCCACTGTGAGAAACAAGGGACTCCAAACGGAAACAAACATTGAGGTGAAGTTCTATGCAGATGGAAATGTAATAGATGTAAAGTACATTCCTTCACTTGCACCAGGAAAAGCAGCGACACTGGGCACTTCATTTGTGTTCCCGGTTGAGGGTGCAAGGCCTATCGCGGTTGAGGTGACGCCTATATCGGGAGAAACCATAATAGGGAACAATATAATGGAGGGAAAAGCATATGTGAGAGTTCCAACTGGCCCAATACGAATAGGTGTGGTTGACTCCTTCGGTGCAGACAACGGACCCTACATGGTCTGGGAGGAACTTGAGAATTCATGGTACAAATACAGCAACTACATGTTCCAATTTGACACGGATACACTGAACATTGAAGACATAACCCTTCAGGACCTCCTTGAAAGCAATGCGGATGTACTGTTCATCTCAGATGCGTGGTATCCAGGCTATGGCTGGGAATTCACGGACGAGGAGATTCAGGCACTCAAGAGCTATGCAATGATGGGCCATGGAATAATTGCCACGAGCGGCACATTTGGTGACAGTGTACCCAACAACATGAAACTTGCGGATGTCTTTGGTTTTGACACCACACAGATTGGGTACTGGGCAGACTACATCAGAACACCCTATGCATTTACCGACCCAACACATCCGCTGTTTAATGAGATGACTGAACCATATATGCCTGGACTTCCATATGCCTGCGTCATGCTCCTGCCAGTGAACGCTACTCTCCTGGGAGTTGCCGACACTTATTACGACTATGCTTACATTACAGAATACAAATACGCTGCTGCAGAAGCAATTTACTTCAGCCATATACCTGAGTATGCAGGTGGAGCTAATGCGCAAGACCTCCAGCTTGTGGTTAACGCAATAATCTGGGCCTATACAAACTCCACAAAATTAGATCATGACCTATTCCCTGTTTCCATTGCACTCCCGGACTATGCAATTCCGAATCAGCAGATTTACATCAACACTACAGTGCTTAACGCAGGCAGAAACACGGAAACCAATGTTGTTGTGGATTTGATTGTGAACTCGGTCGTGATTGCAACCGAGACAATACAATCTATCGGACCTGGGGGCCAAGAGCCTGTTTCATTCACATGGGTTCCTGGAGCAGAGGGAACATATACGATTCAGATCTATGTTCACGAAGTCCCGGGAGAGTCTGTTGCCTGGAATAACAGAATTAGTTCCGACCTCTATGTAGTTCTGCCACGGGGACCAATCAAGGTGGCAATGGTAGATAGCTGGGGACTGGATAAAAGAGAATATACAATCTTCTCCGAGCTTGAGCAGAAATGGTACAAGTTTGGAAACTACATGATTGAATTTGATTTCACATCCCTGGACAAGGAAGACATCACGGCAGAGGACCTGATAGGCACAGAAGCACATGTTGTATTCATCTCCAACGCCTGGGATGACGGATACTATACTGGATATAACTGGCAATTCACAGATGCGGAGATTCAGGCGCTCAAGGACTACATTTACTATGGACACGGTGCAGTGGCGACTGCAGGCACATTTGGGGATGGAGCCATAAATAACATGAAGCTAGCACCTGCATTCGGGATTGCACAATCTCCCTATGGATACTGGGGTGATATTGTCTTCTCACCACCAGGCTACACAGTTCTCCTGCCCACACACCCGGTGTTCAATGGAATTTCCAACCCCTATCTTCCAGGAGAGGATGTGGGAGGAAACTATGTTAACAGTGGGCTTGTGCTTGCCGGTGCCACAAAACTTGCAAACGCCACCACATACTATGGTGATGAAGCGGTAATTGTAAACCACACATATGGTTATGCAGCTACAGTCTATGCCTCCAACATCCCCGAGTACATAGGATTTGCATGCAAGGCTGACAAACAACTTGTTTACAATGCAATTGTTTATGCCTTCCGAAACACCACATACCTGCCTTTGCTTCTCCACAAACCAGTAATTTCTGCAGCCCCGAATGTTCCAATCCCGATTAGTGTGGTTGCTAAGGAAGTTGATGATGGAGTGAAAAATGTGACCCTGTATTACATGAGTGTTGGCTCCACAACTTACACAGCCCTTCCAATGGTCCGAACAGGCGGTGATGCTTTCAATGGCACCTGGAATG
>JAWACX010000109.1:0-6129 GCA_038896575.1 Thermoplasmata archaeon | reverse complement strand
CAGTCAACCTCATAGCCCTTGTTTGTCTTTCTCAGCATTTTCGCAAGGTTGATTGAGCCCAGATTACAGGATTCGTAGGGCAGCAGGGGTTGTTCCCCACACGGATTTGTCGCTTCAATTTTCCCTATCTCTGGCGTCGGATTATGCCTGTTAATCTCGTCGATGAAAATGAGACCTGGCTCTCCAGACCTCCATGCATTTGCTGCAATTTTTCTGAACAAATCTCTTGCCTTTATTTTTCTCACAATTGCATTGTTTCTTGGATTCACTAACTCAAATTCTTTATCTGCTTTCACCGCTTCCATGAACTCATCTGTTACAGCAACTGAGATGTTGAAGTTAGCAAGCTTTCCTTCCTGAAGTTTTGCATCCACAAATTCCTCAATGTCTGGATGTGAGACATGAAGCACACCCATGTTCGCCCCTCTCCTTGTACCCCCCTGCTTTATTGCTTCGGTTGCCGCATTATACACCTCCATAAATGAAACAGGCCCGCTGGAAACCCCTGATGTAGATTTCACAACATCTTTGGAAGGTCTGAGACGGGAAAAAGAGAACCCGGTGCCACCACCACTTTTATGAATCATGGCAGCATGCTTCAGTGTTTCAAAGATTGACTGGATGGAATCATCCACTGGTAGTACAAAGCATGCAGAGAGCTGTCCCAATTCTCTGCCCGCGTTCATCAGAGTTGGACTGTTGGGCAGAAATTCCAGGTCAGTCATCATTCTGTAAAATTCATCTTCCAGTTTCTTTATTTCTGCATCACTCATCCCATAGTTTCTCTCTGCACTGGCAATGGCTTTTGCAACCCTCCTGAATAGTTGCTCAGGCGTCTCTGTAATTTGTCCATTTTCATCCTTAGCCAGATACCGTTTCTCAAGTACAGAAATTGCAGTGGGAGTTAACTTCATTTTTCCCCTCAATTTGGCACAAACAAAAGAGTGTAAAGAGATTTTCGTTTCTTTGTAAGCAAATAACTTTATCTCCTCAAAAATTTTCCCTATGTTGGGCTCGTGAGGAACAAAAGTGGTATATATCCTATTGCTATCTCCTCAGTGCATGCGGAAAATAAAGAGTGGAATTCCGGGACTTGATGAGATTCTAGATGGCGGTCTGAATGAATTTTCAACAACTACAGTTATAGGATGCGCTGGTGCAGGAAAAACCACATTTGCTTTGCAGTTCATAAAAAAAGGATTGGAAACAGGCTCTGAAAGCATCTTTATAACACTGGATGAGAACAAGGAACAGATAATCAAGGAAGCTGTGGCAATGGGCTGGGGAGAGATTCTGGACTATCTTGACGAGGAAAAGCTTGTTTTTATTGATGCCACTGGTAAGGATTTCACAAATTTCATAAAAAAGGAATTGCCTGATTTTGTGGCTACCTGGAGAGGTGCAGGTGCAAGAATTGCGATAGACCCTCTTACACCAGTAATCTGGGCAATAAAAGACCTTTACGAACAACGGGAACTCCTCGGGTTTCTCATGAAGGAAACAAGGAAGATTGGCACAGTCCTTTGCACACTGGAAGAGCATGGACCCGCTGGAAATCTCACAGGACCCGAAACAGTGTTGCCCATGTATCTGGCTGACTGTGTCATCCATCTCAGATACAGACCCCTTGAGGTGAAGCCCTACAGGACCCTCAAGGTTATCAAGTACCGTTCCTCAAGGCACAGTGAGAGTGCTCATCCATACAGATTTATCAAGAACATCGGGCTTGTGGTGGTGCGGAGCACATCTGAGAGCTTTCCAGCCGGGAAAATACCGGAGAGCATGAAAATGGAAATCCTGCAGAAACTGGGAACATTGCCAAAGGAAAAGCAGGTAAAGATTGTAAAGCTGCTGGATGCACTTACAATGAGGGACATAGAAGGTATAGAACTCAACATCCTTATTGAAAGGTTGAAGGAGTACTTTGAGTAGGGAGAACATGGGTGTGGGAAAGAGCTTGGAAAAATTTTACAACAGAGCAAGGGAGGAGAAACATATTGAGATTCTGGCAGTGCTGGAGGCAGTAACAAACTATCCCTGCTTGAATGCTCCCAGAATTGCGGAAAAGGTTGAGGGAAAGGAGGGAACTGTTAGGTGGTATCTGAAAAAGCTTGTGGAGAAAAGGCTCGTAGAGGGAAGAAGGCTGGGGGGAAAAATCGTGTATTATACCAGGGGCCTCGTGCTTCCGGAAGATGTGGAGGACCTTGTAATGCTCCAGCATTCCCAGGTTCACATATTGCTTATGAAGATTGCAAACAATCCTGGTGCCTCAAAAAAAGGTTTGTTGGGAGAACTCCCTATGGAACATCCATCCCAGGCCTATGTCTATATCCAGCATCTTGAGGCTCTTGTGGATAAGGGGTTTGTGCGGGTTCTGAGGGACAGGAAAATGAATTACTATTATCTCGGAGATAAGCTTTTCCTCCTATACAGAAAGTATGAGGAGAGGGAGGGAAAAATTTACAATGGATTTGTCAGAACTCTAAATACAGTTCTCCCGGAGATAGAGCCAAGGGCTACAGCAAGACTGAAGGAAAGGAATTTGAAAGAGAACTGGCTCGGGGTGATAGTCTCCCTCTCCCCAGCCCCCGGAGTTCTGGCAGAGTATAAACTCCGCCTCAATCCTCTCTGGGTCTATCAGGAATTCATTCAACCAGGACAATCTTGAGCCCTTTATTCAGCTTGCACTCCGCATCCCCAACGATGCTCACAATTCTGTACTTTTCATTCTGGTCGTGAATCAGGGGAACGCACTTCCTGTAATTTATGCACTCCAGTTCCTTGCACTGGTTATTTTCAAGTGTCACAAGGCTTCCTTCTATTGCCTTGGAATTCGGGATGCATCTCTCGCAGGGTACCTTTTCCACCTCAACAATGGTTATGGTTTTCTCATGCACCTTGCACTCATGGGTTTTGTCCTTCCGCACAGCAGTCACTTTGTATGCCTTTCCCTTTTCCAGATTAATACAGGCATTCTTGTATCTGCAGTCCCTGCATTCATTGACTGGCCCTGCGTAGATAAACACATAACCCTCTTTTGCCTGGGTGCTTCCAACAGCTGTGATTATACTCATCTTCTCACCTCAAATCACACCTGTGACCCTTGCCACCTTTTCTGCAGCATCAGGGGCCAGGCCCTTATCTCCAAGAATAGTGTATCTATCTGGCCTTACTTTGTTTGCATTCACAAGGGCAGAGACAATTTCTTCCCTTGTCACTCCGAGCTCTGCAGCGGTTGTTGGAGCTCCTATGGTTTTGAGGGCTTTCCTTATCCGCTGCCAGTCACCTCCATGGAGATACATCATCATTATTGCCCCAACACCACACTGCTCTCCGTGCAATCCCTTCCCCTTTGTTATGGCATCCAGGGCATGGGAAAACATATGCTCGGAGCCACTTGTAGGCCTGGAACTGCCTGCCACGCTCATAGAAATTCCTGAAATTATCATCGGTTTTATTGCAAGCCAGACACTTTCCTCTATGTTGGGTTTGATCAACTCAGCGTTCTCAATTATTGTCTCTGCAGTAAACTCTGCAAGCGTGGCTGCAGTGCTGCTGAACTCCTCGTTTCTGAGTCTTGAGGCAAGCCTCCAGTCAAGAATTGCTGTGAGATTTGCAATCACATCCGCACAGCCAGAGGCAAGGAATCTGAACGGTGATTTCACAATCACAGAGCTATCCGCGACAACGCCCAGGGGCACACTTGCGTCCACTGAAATTGAAATTCCATTTGTTTTGAGTGAGGCCCTTGGAGAGGCAATACCATCGTGCGAGGCAATGGTTGGAACTGAGATGAATGGGAGTTCTAGCTCTGCAGCACAAACCTTTGCAATGTCTATCTTGCTCCCACCCCCCACACCAACAAGGAAGGCTGCCCTTGTTTCCAGTGCAACCTTCTTTATCTCATCCACATTCTCCCTTGTGGCCTCGCCCGTAACTGCCAGGTGCATATCAAATTTCTCAGCTGAAAGGTAGTCCATCACAGCCCTGCCAGCAATTGTCTCTGACTTCCTTCCCGTGATTACAAGTCCTGTCTGGCCCAGTTCAAACTTCCTTGCCAGTTTCCCGATTTCTGCCAGCACTCCATGCCCTGCAAGCACAGCCCTGGGAAAGACCATCGCCTTGTTCTTTGTAAACTCCATTGCTTCCTCTTAACCCTTCAGGGGTTAAATTCTTTTCGCTTTGTAGGCCAATGCAGCACAGGCTAGGAAATCATCAAGGGTATGAAGCAGACTTAGAAGTTTTTCAGCAGAAGCCTCAGCAATGATTTCATTACCTTCAACCCTCATCTTCACATACCCCTCGTTCTCAAGTTCAATAGCCCCTGCTACAACCTCTGCAGTTGCCTTGCTTTCAAATTTTATTCTCAATTCTGCCCTATTCATCCTCATCCTCAATGTAAATCTGGACGCCAAGGTCCTTCACAAATCTCCAGCTCTCGCCCGCCCTTTTCCCTTCCTCTATCTCCTGGAGAAAATTCTTCACCCTTGCATCCATATCATCAGCATAATAAAGTGCACAGGCCTCTGGAATAACCCAGGAAATTTTACCCTCAATTGTTTCCTGGCTTCCGAATCTTCCATGGTGGCGAAGAATCATGTGGTATAACTTCCATTTCAGTTGCTCTGGAAACCCCGGGAGCTGGCGAATTTTCCCATCTATTATTTCCACGGAAATGTAGGTGTGGCTCAGAAATCTACCAGCATCGGTTGTTTCTATTGCAAGAGCAACACTGTATTCCTGTATCTTACCGATGTCATGGAGGAGTGCACCAGTGATGAGCAAATCCCTGTCAAGTTCTGGATAGAATTCGCAGAGGGTGCTGCAGAGCCTTACAACATTGGAGGTGTGCTCAAGCAAGCCACCTATGTAGGCGTGATGCTTCATCTTGGCACCTGGACACTCCATAAAGCTCTTTTTTATTTGCTCATCTCCAAAGATTGATTTGAGGAGCGCTGCGAGATGTGGCTCTTCAATCTTACCAATCTCTGCCTCCAAGAATTTCAGCATTTCCTCCCTGTTCCTCCGTGTTTCCGGCACAAACCGCATTCCCTTTGCCTCCTCCTCACTGCATATCCTGAATCTGTCCTTCTCCTCGTTTATGTTTACCGTGAGCTCATTGGTGTAGGAGTCTTTCACCACATCGCCCTCCACCTCAATCAATGTCTTTCCAGGTTCAATTGCTTCGTAGAACTCTGTTGCTCTGGATTGAATCGGCATTCCCCAGAATTTGAGCGGAATTTTAGCCTCTCCATCTGAAATCGTTAACTTGAAAAATTTGCCTTTGGTGTACTCCCTGATAAAATCCTTTTCCCGAACCACAAACTTGCCAGCAATTCGCTGCCCCTCTCCAATCTCCGAAATTTTGGTCATAAAAAAGAGAAAAAGAGGGAGTATATAAAGGGATTGGAAAAAAGTATGAGTGCAGCAGTCTGAAGCAAAAGATAGGAGCCAGCACCGAAAAAAAATTATCTGGAGGAAGGTATTTCTGGTTTTGTGATGGACAATGTCTGAAGGGTTGGGTTGCAGGGAATGCGAAATCCGAAAAGAACTGGAAAAGATGCAGGATGAGAACCTGCAAATCACACAGGTGTAGAAGACCTGCAATCGCGAGAAAAATTTCCGGTGGGAGTCGTTCATGGAAAGGTGCAAAGATTTATTCTATACTCATTTCAGCCCTTCGGGCTCTCCAATTGAGTTGCCAGGGTATGCTTTCCTTTGACAAAAATATTCTTCTTACTTCATACGGGTGAACTCTTACCAGTGCTTAGCCGCAGGTGGCGATGCAAACATTTGTCTCCAATAATATAAGACCCCCTTGATATACCTTATCACAATCCATCCTCTTGCGTCCATTCCGACTGGAAGAAAACCTTTTTTTTCTGCTCCCTACATTTTTCGTTCCTCAATTGCAACAAGCCTTTCAAGAATCAAATCCAGTTTCCTGTTATGCTCATCTAATTTTTCATTGAAATTTTTGAATTCTCCCATGAATGCCACCAATGTCTCGCTCAACACCCCATACTTTGCCTCAATCCTGTCAAACCGCTCGTTCATGTCTGCATGCATGGAATCTATTTTCTCAGCCAGCATTTTGTTGCCAGCATCTATTTTCTCAGCCAGCATCTT
>JAWACX010000108.1:0-6138 GCA_038896575.1 Thermoplasmata archaeon | reverse complement strand
TTATTTGTTTCTACATCTACCAGTTACTGATTATCCATGAAAAATTTCAATATGCAAATCTTTATATACTGCGAAACTTGGGATTAGGATAAGTCCGAACCATCCACAGACCAATGGAAAGATTGAGAAATGGTACCACACCTATGATCTCTACAGAGGAGCGTTTCCTGACACAGTGCGCTCATGGAAAATTGCATACTGGCAAGACGAATTTACTCCTGAGGTATCAAAATCTCATTGTGCCTATTACGCAATCTTTGGGAAGTTAGTGGGGATAAACACAATTAAGCTAACCAGAAACATAAAAATCTCTGGATATAGTTCACATGATGATGTTGGAGTGAACAGAAAAAAAGATGCACCACATAAACTGGAATGGTCTCTATACAACTCTTTCGCCACAGCATCCTACACAAGAAAGTGATGCTTGAACAAAGCAATTGCTATAATGTTCAATCAGCTGCCAGAATACATCAGAGCAAGAGTGGATATCGTGCCCCACAGAAGTTTTTTTCAAGCCAATCTACTCTCCAACCAAAGTAAGTCCTATTCCAGTTTCAGAGGAGGCAAGTTCATGCCCTGAGAAACGAAAAATTGCACGATTCTTCGCTGCGGTGCTGCTGTATAACAGTTCCAAATACATCCGACATGGGATAGACGATACCCCAGTTTGGTATAGAGAGAGTAAATACAGAGGGTCTATAGTTTCTATTCTACAGCCGCACCCCTGTTCCTTGCCCTGGTAGCAAACCAGAGGGTTTTGGGGTCCTTACTCCTGAGATACTCCACAGCATGCTGGGCTTTCTCCAAGGTTGGAAAGAGCCCGTAAACCGCGGGTCCCCATGAACTCTGGCCACAACCAGCTGCACCACAATCTTCAATCAACTTCAGGGCTTGCTCCGAATTCTTTGAGAAAATTCCGCCCTGAACTTCTGCAAAAAGTGTTCCAGTGAGTTCCTGCACAGTCCTCAAAGCCCTCCCGAACCTTACAATGTCCTTTTCCATCAAGGCTGGATACATCTCAAGCAACACTTGCTCGGAGATTTCTGCGGTTACATTCTCTCCAGCTACAACGCCTTCCATGAATTTTTGCTCTTCCTCCTCACTCAAACCCTTTCCCTGGGGTATGCCAACCACGAAGGCCCATTCCTCAGGAAATCTGAGGCAGATGGGATGATGCTCCCGACCCGTGTCAATAATAAATCCTCCATACTGGAAAACATGCATTCCAATCCCTGTGTATCTCCCAATCTGGAGAAGAGATGCAATCTCCCGCAAATCAGCCTTCAGCTCAAATAGCGAGAGGATTGCATGGGCCACAGCGAGCCCGCACTGGGTTCTTCCCCCGAGCCCAACATGAAGGGGATAGCATTCCTGCACCTCCAGATGAACCTTTTCCTTTATTCCGAAATGGGCACAAATATTCGCAATAATCCATCGCACATAATCTAGATACTCCTCACTCCCATCAACTCCACTGATTTCCATGGTATGAGAAAATCTAGCCAAAACCTTAAACCTCGGTTTCTCAATACCCACACCTATCGCACCATACCTCTTCTTTGCGGACATATCAATTAGTCCGAGATGCAACCTTGCGAATGCCTGGACACTGGCACTTCTCATCGCTTTCCCCTAAAGCGAAATTCTATATAAAAGAAGTGTATTCGGAATTGATGGCTGAAACAAAATTACAGGCTGTGCATAAAGATAAGGCCCTGGAGGAAATCAGGAGAAAGGAGGCCTGGGCAAAGGAGTTTCTTTTGAAGGCGAGGGACGAATCAAAAAGGTACATAGCAGCTGCTCTTGCAAGGGCTGAGGAGATGCGGAAAAGGGGTGAAGCAGAACTTGCTGCCGAAATCCAGCGACTGAGGGAGGAGAAAGCCAGGAAGGTGGCTTCGGAAGTTAACAGAATAGAGAAAGAGGTAGAGGAGAAGGTGAGGATGCTCCAGCAGAGGGCAAAGGAAAGAATGGAAACTGCTGTGAATTTTGTAATAAATGCAATTCTGGAGGAACTTGATGCTCACACCTGAAAAGATGGTTGAGGTTGTGCTCCTCGGTCCGAATGAAAAAATGGGAGAATACATAGATGAACTTTACGAACTCGGAGTACTGCATGTCCAGGAACCGAGAGCCCATGGTGAAATTTTAGGCCAGGGAAAGCCAGCGCCTGATGCTGAGCGCCACTCAAGTTTACTTTTGAAACTGAGAATTATCCAGGAAAGAGTGAGGCTTGAGGGAGAGAAACCGAAAACGCGGAAAACCGAAGCAGAAATTAAAAAGGAACTAGAGAGTAGGATAGAGGATATCATTCACGGGAGCGGGGTAAGCCTGCTGGAAAGCACAGATCGAAAGCAGAAAATGGAGCTGGAGATAAAGAGGCTGGGTGAGGAAAGGCGGGCACTCGAGAAACTCGCAACGCTCGGGCTGGAACTGGGTGACCTGCTTCCCTACGAGACTCTTGGCGTTGCAACTGGTTTCTATGAGGAGGATGTTGTAGAGTTATGCAGGGAAAAAAGGTTGAGGGCAAAGATTTATGCAAACAGGAAGGAAAGGGTATGTGCAATTATCTATCCAAAAGAGGATGAGGAAGCCATAAAAGATTTTCTTGCCAGGGTTCATTTCAGAGAAATAAATCTTGGAGAGATTCTCACCCATGCAAAGGGGTTCGGGAGGAGTTTTCACACATTCAAGGAGCTCCTCCTGGCTTATGAAGAAAAAATTACCAGGTTAAATAAAGAGCTGGAGAAGATAAATAAGGATATCCATGATGCGTTAAAGAAGCATAGGGAAACGCTTCTTGCCACAGAAGAGTATCTCACAATAAAAGTTGCGAAGGAAGAACTGCCCCAGAGAATGCTTGTTGGTGAAACATCCTTTGTGCTCCTGGGCTGGGTGCCTGCCGTGGATTTGCCCAGGCTCAGAAAGGTTTCGGAGAAGCATGATGTGAGTGTGATTGTTGTTGAGAGCGATGCGGAGAAACCAACGAAGCTTGCAAACCCGGGGATGACAAAGAACTTTGAAGTGCTCACAAGAATGTATTCTCTCCCGAGAAGTGAGGAAATAGACCCCACTGCAGTGCTCTGGATTACATTTCCGCTATTCTTTGCCCTTATCATAAGTGACATCGGGTATGGAATAATGCTCTGCTTTCTCGCCCTCTATTTACGCAACCACAGAATCCTGGGCATAGGTGGAAGGCAGGTGGGGAATGTGCTCCTCTATGCAGGCCTCGTCACCACAATTTTTGGTTTCATCTTTGCTGAGCTCTTTGGCATTCCTTTCACACCCCATGGCGAGGGCTATATTTCACTCTCGCAGCTCCTCGGCATTGAAATCGGATATTCTGGCATCCTCAACAAATTTGAGGACATTGGCTTCCTTATCAATATCACAATCGTTATCGGGTATCTCCATCTTCTCCTTGCCTTCGGGTTGGGTATCTACCTTGAGTATCAGCATCATAACTACCGCCACATAGTTGGAAAGATTGGCTGGATTGTGGTGCTCACAGCATTTTTCATAGGCCTCATGCGGGTCTTTGCAAAAATCCCTCTGCCATGCTCAACCTACGCGCTCCTGATTCCGCTTTTCATTGTTGGTGGTATCCTCCTCGCTGCAGGAGAGGGCCTGATCACAGTTGTTGAAATCCTGAGCATTTTCTCAAATCTTCTCTCCTACATCCGCCTTTTTGCTGTGGGACTTGCGAAGGCAGGCATGGCAGTTGCACTCAATGCCATACTCCTCCCATCCCTCGGAACCCCCTATGCCATAGGAATAATTGGAGCGTTTTTCCTTTTGCATTTCCTCCTTCTCCTCCTCGGTGTTCTTTCTGCAGGGCTCCATTCAATAAGGCTTCACTATGTTGAATTCTTCACGAAATTTTATGAGGGAGGTGGTTTTCCTTACGCTCCGTTCGGATACAGAAGGCTTTACACAAAAAGAGGTGGTGAAAATGGCAGTTGAAGGTCTGGTTGCCCTGGGAGCGGGCATAGCAATAGGTCTTGGTGCTCTGGCTGCAGGAGTTGCGGAGAAAGATATTGGCGCTGCTGCAATAGGTGCAATTGCAGAAAACCCGAAATTGTTTGGTAGAGCGCTTGCAATTCTTGTAATCCCGGAGACACTCGTGCTCTTTGCCCTGATTGTTGCCTTCAAAATGCTGGGAATGTTCTGAAGGGGTTTCCCATGCAAGAGGATACGCTCTCTCTGACAGCGAAGAAGATAGAGGCTGAGGCAAGGAAGAAGGCGGAGAAAATCATAGGTGAGGGTAAAGCAGAGGCAAGGAAGATTCTGGAGGATAAGAACAAAGAGATTGAGAGTGCAAAGAAGGAGAGAATAGCGCTGGAGAAGGAAAGACTTGAGATGGAGCTTACCCAGGAATTGCATTCTGCAGTGGGCATTGCCAGACAGAGAATTCTCAGGAAAAAGCAGGAGATAATTGAAACATTAAAGCAGGAGGCACTTGGAGCGCTGAGGAGAATGGGACGGGAAAGGAAAATGGAAATTCTGGGAAAAATGCTCAAAATTGCAAAGAAGGAAATTCCTGATGGTTTTGTTTATGCAAATGCAGAGGAGGCGGAGATTGTAAAGGGCTTTGCAGTCTATCCTTTCAGGGGCACAATAAAGTGTGCTGGGGGAATTCTGGTTGAGGAGAAAACTGGCGAGAGAGTGCTTGATTTGCGTTACGAAACCCTGCTTGAGCGAGTAATCACGGAAAGGGGCGAGGAAATCTGGAAGATGCTCTTTGGGTAGAGACCATGAACAAAACTGTTGGAGAGAGTAACTTTCCCTACCTCTGCACCCGTGTGAAGGTAAAGAGTTTGAAACTCTACAGCCAGGCAGAACTCAGGCGAATGCTTGATATGGGTGTGAGCGAACTTCTTCGCTTCCTTCATGAAGGGGTTTACAAGGAGGATGTGGAGGAGGGTTCAATAAAATACAGGTTTTCAGCGAGTGATGTAATAGAGTATGCGCTGAACAGAAATCTGGGCAGAGCTTATACAGAGATATACAGCTATGCATCAGGTGGAGCGAGAGCAAGGATGGAGATTTTTATAGAAAACCTGGATGTCTGGAACTTCAAGACTTTCCTCAGAGGGCTCCACAGCCGGACACCGAAGGAAGAGGTGCTGAAGCACATTCTTCTGGGGGGCAAATACCCTGAGAGCTTCTGGGAAGGCGCAGTGAAAGCTGCTGAACTGGAGCAATACTTTGACAAAACTGAATTCGGGAAAATTATGAAGATGTATCTGGCTGAGAAAAACCTGGCAAGGGTGGAGGACATAGTTGACAGGGACTACTACATAAGGCTCTTCCACACCGTGAATAGGCTTCAGGAAACAAGGGCGGATAAGGTATTCCTTGAATTTGTGAGGAAGGAGATTGACCTGAAAAACCTGGCAACAGCAATGAAAATCATGTTCTACAGGCAGGGAACAGAGGAGATAAGGATTCCGCTCAGGGAAATTTTTATTCCTGATGGCTGGGAGATCAACTACAACAAATTTGAGGCATTGTGTATGGCAAAGGATGAGGCAGAATTTCTCGCAGGGACTGGAAACCTATGGTTTGGAAATGAGATAAACAGGATAATGAGAGAATGCAAACATTGCTCAGGCCAGATAAAACGGCTTGAGCATTACCTTGCAAGAATTGCAAAAAGCTTCAGCATCATCTACCCTGTGTCTATATTGCCTGTCATCTCCTATCTCCTGCAAAAAAGGATAGAGGTGGAACAAATAAGAATGATAGCAAGGGGAAAGGCCCATGGCCTTGAGAGAAGTGAGATTCTGGGAATGCTGGGGTGGTAATGTGGAGTATGAGGAGGATATAGTTGTTGTAGGTTCTTCCGAGTTCATAACTGGATTCCGGCTTGCAGGTGTTCGCTCCACAGTTGTTGTTAACGAGACCAACATTGAGGATGTGCTTCTCTCCCTGCTTAAAGAAAAAAAGGCAGGGATTCTTGTGCTTCACGATAATGATGTTCGCAAACTTCCTCCAGAACTGCGCCAGAAACTCTGGCAGTCCATAAAACCTGTAGTTGTTGCTATCGGAAGCGAACCTGAAAAGGACCTGCGGGATAAGATAAAAAGAACCCTTGGTGTTGACCTCTACAAGGAGGAGAAAAAATGAAAGGTG
>JAWACX010000107.1:0-6183 GCA_038896575.1 Thermoplasmata archaeon | reverse complement strand
GCAGGCGTGAGAAAGCCAACTACGATAGGGAAAGTAGAGAGGTGGCACAGAACTGTGGAAGAGGAACTGTTATCAAAGTGTAGTGACATAAAAGAGTTCAGTGAGCGCTTGCTGGATTACATTGAGTGGTATAATACAGAGAGACCACACTGGGGTATTGAACTCAGAATACCTGCTGAAGTGTATTTCGCAGATTTTAAATCTATGGACGAATTACTCTCCCCTGCAGGCATTCACGAGGTCCCCTGATAGTGCAATACAGCAGATGAATGGCAAAAATAATATATCCCTTCAGGCTTTTAGGTAAGGTAATGACAGATGTGCTAGCAGAGAAGAAAGGGGTTCAAAGGGAAAGATGTAAGACTGGAATTGAAGGTCTGGATAACATTCTCAATGGCGGCATTCCAAGAGGAAACACAATTCTTGTCACCGGTAGTTGTGGTACTGGCAAAACCACACTTTGCCTGGAATTTCTTGTCCACGGAGCTCTGGCAGGTGAAAAGTGTCTCTTTATTTCAGTTACTGAGCCCTCCTCAAAGCTTCTTGCAAATCTCATTCCATATGAGTTCTTTGATGAGAGGCTGATTGAGCAGGGACTCCTCGTGTTCATAGACATGCCTGCCCTCTATGAGAGGCTGGGCCTCCGAAAGACTGAATTCACATTTGAGGAAATCCACATGCTTGTGAATGCAATTTCAGGAATTGTAAGAGAACTCCAGATCAAGCGACTTGTCATAGATTCAATCACTTCAGTCTGTTTCCAGTTAAAAACAGAGGAAAAAATCAGAGAGTTCATTTTGAAGCTGGGGAAGGCACTCTCTGACTTTGGATGCACAAGTTTGCTTGTTTCTGAAATCTCCCCTGCAGAGCAGAGGTACTCCATGTATGGAGTTGAGGAGGCAATAGCGGACGGAATAATCATTCTTGGAAATCTGGAGAGGAAAGGTGACCTGCTGAGAACATTGCAGGTGGTGAAGATGCGGGGCACAAGCCATTCAAGGGCAAAGTATGTGCTTGACTTAACGCCAATCGGAATTCTGCTTGTGCCACTGCTGAAGGGAGGAATGGGGGCGGAAAAATGAACAGCACAGAGGTAGCGGAAAGATTGAAGAGTATGCCAGATGGTTCAGCGATTGCCCTTAAAATCGGAGAGACAAACTTTGCGGATAATTATGTTGCAGCGCTTACAGGAGTTCTCAAGGAGTTCATGCCAGAGCGAAGATACACCTGCATATATGTCACCACCACCACCCCATCTCATCTCTGCAAGAACCTATTTGAAATGTTCGAGGTGGATGTGAGCAACATCTACTTTGTTGACGCAATTTCCCATATAATGATGAATGTTTCCACACAGATGGAGCGAACTACTTACATTGAGAGCCCGACAATGCTTGAAAACATTCTGCTGAAGATAGAGTTTCTTTTGAAAAAACTGGCGAATGAGAACAAGCTCCTGATTCTGGATTCCATCAACACCCTGGCAATCCACAATGGCACTCGCATCCTTGCAGAGTTTCTCCATATTCTTGTGAATAACCTGAAGTCAAAGGGGGTTTTCACGATAATTCTAGGTGTTGAGGAGAAAAACAGCGATGAGATTTCAAACATGCTCAGCCTTGTTTGTGATGACACTGTTGTGGTGAAATAGGTGATGAAATGGTAGAGACAGTTAGTGTGGGCATAGAGGGACTTGATGAAGCCCTTTTGAAGGGGCTGCCCAAAGGTTACACCCTGCTTGTTTCCGGAGAGCCAGGAAGTGGAACAGAGCTTTTTGCAAAGCAGTTTGCAGCAGCAGGCATAGGCAAGGAAAATGTGCTTTACATCACAACTACTGAGAGAACGGAGGATATCATCAACACGATGCATGAGTTTGGCTGGAAGTCCGACATGCAGATAGTTAACATTGCTACGATGTACTATGAGGAGATTCTTGCAAAGGAACTTGAAATAAGCAAGTACAGACAGGAAGGCATCGGGGTTAATGATGTAAAGAACATAACACTGGATGAGAGCAAAATTAGGGCTACTAACTTTCTCACACTTGCAAACTACAAGGTATCAAGGCTCAAGCCACCTTTCCGAATTGTGATAGACTCAATTGACTTCTTCATGGAGATTTATGACCGAAGTGATGTGCTTTCCACAATGCGGTTGATTAAAGCCCATTCCCAGCATCATGGTGGCGTGGTATGCATAACAATGTTGAAGGATGTGTATGACCGCGCAACCCAGAGCGGACTTGAGGAGATTGCAGACTGCGTGGTGGAGCTTCAAAAGGAAAAGGCACAGCTTGAAACAAAGCTCAAGCTTTTTGTGAAGAAGGTGAGAAACCATCCTGAAAAAGGAGATACCCTCTTGCTTGAAATTGGAGATAGAGGATTTATTGCAAAGCCAATGAAGGGCCTATGATTGTGCTGATAGGCGTAGGCCATGTTTTTGCAATAAGCGAGAGGGTGATGCAGGAAATTTTTTCTGTCAAGCCAGAGGTTGTTTGTGTAGAACTTGACCCTTCCAGGGCAGAGGCATTGCTCAGCAAAAATGAAAAAAAAGGTGGTGATAGAGCCCTCCCTCTAATTTACCAGATGCTTGCGTTGTTTCAGAGAGTGATTGCTAGGAAATTTGAAACAGAGCCTGGACTTGAAATGCTGGCAGCAATTCAGGCTGCAAAGGAGGTGAATGCCAAGCTGGAGTTCATAGACATAGATGCAGTCACAATTGCCGAGAGAATCTGGAGGGAGATGTCCTTTGTGGAGAGAACAAAGCTGGTTGCAATGCTCTTTTTCGGAATGTTCATGAGTACAAAAAAAGTGGAGAAGAGCATCGAGGAGTTTATTGATTCAGAAGGAGAAATTATTGAGGAATTTGGAAAGCAATTTCCCACACTGAAGAAAATTTTGATTGAGGACCGGAACAACTACATGGCTTGGAGGATTGCAATGGCTGCAAGAGAGTACACAAACATTGTGTGCGTTGTCGGAGAGGGGCACATTGAAGGGCTATCCAGAAAACTTTCAGCCAGGAACATTCCTCACCGTATTGTTTCTCTCAAGCAGTTACTTGCAGAAACAAACGCAGAATTTACCTGGAGCTGGGTCTGGTAATTACTGGATGTTCAGGAGGGCAATTCTCTCATAAACAAGGAGTTTCCACCGGCTGACTGGTGTGGCCTCAAGTTCTTCCTTTGTAAAAATTTTTCTAGCTTTTTCCTCAGTAAATGCAAGAACCTCCTCGTTCTCCCTGAGCCCGAGTTCTCTCAAAACGCTTTCCTTTTCAATACCTTCAGGCAGAACAAACGCAAAATGCCTTGTCCCAGGTTTTACGCCAACCCTCTCACGGGCCTCATAAATCTGGTCCGAGAGACCCACATAAAGAAAGACACAGTTCTCAAATGTGTTTACTTTGTGAATTTTCCGGGCATGGGCACGGGTTGCATGGTAAAGTGCAACCTCTATGTGCTCCCTCCCAAGTATCCAATCAGCATCAAATACAAGTGCTCCCTCTGCAACTTCCCTCAGTCTCTCTAAAATGTTCTCTCTCTCCCCCTCCGCACCGAAAATTGTGTAATTACAACCTCCTGACAAAGATTTCCTCTCCATTTTTAACTTTCCTGAAGACCTCTGCGTTTTTCACCTTTGCAAACACATTTACCGGTGAGTATGCCTTCGGCCTTTCGTCAACACTGCTCAATGTTCTGCCAAAGAAGATGCAGAGGCATCTGCCCTCAGGCCAGTATGCAATGTCTCCAACTTCCACAAATTCTCTTCCGTTTTCAGTTTCCATTTCCACCGGGATTTCAAAGTAAATTTCCTCACCCCAGAAACTGGCTCTGCCGCTGAATGGCATCGCAGCCAGTACCCTGCTGGCAGTTTCAGGGTTTTCGCCTGTGGTCTCTGCCTCTACTGCCCCGGTGCTCCTGCTCTCAATCACAAATTTTGGCATGGGATTGGAATAGAGGATGAGGATTAAAAGGATTTTGCTCCTGAAATCTTTATCTACAATGATGCCTTCCCAATGGTGATGATAAAAGATTACATGCGCCTCCTGGATTTCGCAAGGGATGCGAGGGCAAATGCCCATGCTCCCTACTCCGGGTTTGCAGTGGGTGCTGCTGTGCTAACCGCAGATGGCATTGTATTTACTGGCTCAAATGTGGAAAACTCCTCCTATGGTCTCAGCCTCTGTGCAGAGCGTGTCGCAATTGCAAAGGCTGTGAGTGAAGGAAGAAAGAAGCTTGTTGCCATTGCTGTTGTGGGTGATGGTGATGCGGCTCCCTGCGGTGCCTGCAGACAGTTCATTTTTGAGTTTGGCTCTGAAATAGATGTAATTTATATCCAGAACAAGGAGGTTGTTGTGAAAAAAATCTCTGAGTTACTTCCAGATGGTTTCAGATTCAAGCATTCTCAGGGCTAGTTCAGTTCATATGCCATATTAGAACACCTCATTGGTGTTTCCCAGGCCAGAGTTTTTTTCTGAGAATTTCCAGCGCATCACCGATTGGGCTCTCTCTTCCCTTCCATACACTATTCCGGAGATAGACCCTATCTTCCTGACCCGGATATCTGGGGGGTTTGCTCTCTTCAATCAGATGCTGGAGACCAATTCCTTTCAACGCGTCTTCAAAGGGAATAAGGGGCTGGGCACTTCAAGAGCTGTACATAAAAAGGAGTAGGAGGAGAAATGGGAGAGTTGCGAAAACTGCAGCAGTTGGTATCATCAAAACCCCTGCATAGACAAAAAAAGCATCGAGGAAGTTGAGGCCGTAAATCAGGCTTAGGCTAGTGGTCAGGAGAGTTACATTTTTACGGTATTTTTTCAGTTCAGTTTTTTTGCTTGCAATTGTCACAATTATCAGGTTGTAGAGAACTTCACCCCAGGCAATGAGGACAAACACAAGAAAAACGCCAAAGAGTATTGGCGAAAATACGGGGAGAGTAACGCCCAAGAACTCAGTTGTGTTCTCCACTGAAAGCACACCTCCCGCTGTGGAAATAAGGCAGAGGAGAAGAAAAACACTGTCAGTTTCCCGGAAATCCCTTGTAATCTGGATTGTAAAAAACATTCCAGTGAGAAGGGCGAGTGAGAGGAAAGGGATTGCCGCCTGCCAGAAAATAACACTGTCTGTGCTCATTCCGAGAAACACGGAGAGGGCGTAGAGGGCAGTGAAGATAAGCGTGAGCCAGAGAAGAATCTGCTTTCTTAACACTCCCTTTTTCTCTATACAAATGAGCATTCCAGAACCTAAACCGAAGAGTGCGGTAATCAAGGGCAGGATTGCGGCATACAATGCCATGCACACTATAACTGCAAGAGCCTATATAACGGTTTAGGGTTCCACCTTTCATCCCTCCACAATTCGCTGGCATTGAAGCCATGTATTTCCTTCCAAAAAGATTAAGTAAGAGATGATGCTAATCGTATTTATACGGGGGCAAATTTATGCAAACACAGAATGGAATCAAGACATACATAAGGGAGCTTGACGAAAAAATGCCATCAGGAATTCCAAGAAATCACATTGTCCTTATTGCAGGAACTGCAGGAACAATGAAATCTTCAATTGCTTTTAACATTCTATATAACCATGCAATGGAAAAACATGAGAAATCCCTCTATCTCTCACTGGAACAGCCAAGGGACAACCTTATTTTTCATCTTAATGGAATTGGATTGCGACCGGAGAATGTGAAGGATTATGTATCTCTCATTGATATCGGTTACCTGCGGAAAATGCTGGCAGGAGAGGGGGAGATTGATTGGCAGAATGTGATTGATACCATTGTTAAAAACTTTGTTGAAAACGAAAAATGCAAGATTGTGGTTATTGACTCCATAGATGCAATCTATGCAATGAGTGAGATTGGGAAACCCAGAAGTTTTCTGTTCCACTTCTTCCAGAAATTGAGGGATTATGGCATCACAACATTCATAATCACTGAGATGGACCCAGATTCAAGGAGGTTTGGGAAGTACGGTGTAGAGGACTTCCTTGCTGACGGAGTGATTCACATATCCCTTGAGCGAAGTGGAAAGGTTGTGGGAAGATACATCAGCATTGTAAAAATGCGAGGTGTGAAACACCCAACTGATTACTTTCCACTGGTTTTTGAAAACGGTGTTTTCCGTATAGTTTCTAAGTAACATTTTATGTGGGGGCCAGCATCGCATTCCGTAAACGCTTTT
>JAWACX010000106.1:0-6202 GCA_038896575.1 Thermoplasmata archaeon | reverse complement strand
AATGTGAAACTTACCAATAATGGTGAGATTCATAATTCCAGCCTGGGACTATTTTACCAGTGGTATGAAACAGAGCCATTTAATGTTAATGCAAACAGTGACTGGGAAATTACATTCACCGCTTACTCCACAAAACTAGGATGCACCACAGCCAGTTATTCCATGTTTGAGAAGGCAGCATTTCTGAAAATTGCAGACAGGGATGGAAACCCGACAGATGTAAGGTACAGGCGGCTGCCCTCCCACCTTGTCAGAGATTGCGATGATGATGCCTTCCCTGATGGTAGCGAATTTCCTGCATTTATGAATGCCAGTGCCTACATTGAAGCCGAGTTCCTTGGTGGCAGGAAAAAAGTAGAGGAAAATGCGAGCAATGGAATGGCTTTGTGGGTTATAAAAGGCGAGAGGGTTGAACTCCCGGTTGAAGCGCTGAATTTTACGAACGAGAATTTTGATGCCCTCATCCGTGTCCGTGCAAGGACTTCTGATGCTGGAACCATGAGGTTGGACACAGGAGACTGGGAGGAGGAAGTGAATCTCACACAGGGCTATTCATGGTATGAGTTCAGGTGCAAGCTTACCAGCACCACCACCCTTAATCTCACTGTGGGTGGACAATGGCCCGGGTGTGATACAACCTCGGCTCTGATTGACAGGCTCAATATATTTGATCTGACCTTGCTTACATCCACAGGTGCAGTTGAAGGCACCCTAATCCACATTGCGAACCAGGGAACATTCCACATTGAGGTTCCTCAAAAGGCCCCGCTGTGTTCCCTTTCCTTCCACATTACCGCAGAACCTGCAATCAACAGAATTCCCACAAAAAGTGCTCTGGTTTCAGTGACTACAGCAAATGAAACAATAATCTGGAGCGATGTGGATGGAGCGATAACTGCCTTTTCTCTGAGCACTGGAAATACCTTCACAGTTGCCAAACGGGCCAGCATTCCAAGAAATCTCACCGCATCTGAGAAAATTCTGGCCTGGGAGGAGGAAATCTCTGGAACCAGGTATGTGTGCGTAGCGAGGCTGATGGAAAACGCAATTGTGCATACCTATTCTGGCTCAATGCCACATGTAAATGATAACACCGTTGTGTTCCTCACCGTGACAAGGCTTGGGACAGAAATCCATCTTGTCAGGCTCACAAATCAGGGTTTTGAGGATGTTGTCCTGGCTCCTGCAGATGGCACCGGTGATGTTTCCTACCTTTACTGGGAACTGGCAAATCCAAAAATTTCCGGCACAAGAATTCTTTTGAAAGCCTCCAGGGCTGGCACTGATGCCATTCTCCTGCTTGAGTTCTCGGATTTTGTGCCTGCTTTTTCTGGAAGTAAGTTCCATGTTTCTGTGCTCATGGTTATGAACCAGATAACAGGCTTTGAAATCTGGGAGGAGCAGGTTGTCTATGCTAATGGCCATGCACTTTCTGCCCTCAACCTTTCCACAGGAGAAAGCAGATTCATTACAGATTCCTTGTTTGTGGATTTTAAGCTGTCTGGTTGCTTCCTGGCCCTTTCCCGGGAAAACCTTTCAAGATATGGCATAACCCTGTATGACTTAGCAACCGGGAGGGAAAAATGGATGGGCAGTTTTTCCAGCAACCCCTTCTTCCTTACGTTCTCCTCCAATTTGCTGGCCTGCTGGTCTCCATTGAGCATGGAAATCAATTATCTGAGAAGTGGTGTTTCGGTGGATGTTGGGAATGATGGAACAATTGAGTGGCTCCATAACGGTTTCATTGTGGATGAGACCACGGCCAATCTTCTCAGAAGACCCGTGATATTCACACACGCTGCAATTTACTCGCTCCCGGTAAGCATTGCTGTATCTGGCAGTGCAACAGTTTCAGAGATTCAAGCATCCTTCACAACCTTTACTGACCCATTCCTTCCAGATACTGATTTTGATGGCTTGAGCGATGGTGTGGAATTTGAGAGCTATTTCCCTGTGGGCATTGTCCATCTTGAGGATGCACTTCGGTTCCAGTTCACGGAGAAGTGTGAGAATTCCTATCTCCAGTTTGGTGTCCTGCTCTCTGCCAGACCAGGGGGCCATGCTCTCCTTGCACTTCCATTTGATGCAGGGGAGAGCGGGTTCTACATGCTCTCAAATGCGAAAATGGAAACAATAAATGGTACATTTGTTGGTGAGGGTGGAGAGCTTCCTCCTAACCTCACAGAAATGCTCTCAATCTCCATAATAGACCAGGGAGGGAAGGAAAGGGAGGGAAATCTCACCTGGAATTTGAGGTGCGTGCACAGGAATAGCACTGCATGCTTTGTGAAAGCCCTCTTCACAGTTTCCGCATCCCTTTCTGCAGGCAGGTACTGGCTTGAAATAGAAATAAGACCCGTGATGAATCTCTCGCTCATTCTTGAAGGAAAGGTTGAGCTCTCACGCAGAGGAACAAATTTCCTTGTGCCAGATACAGATTTTGATGGGCTGGTTGATGGGGAGGAGCAGGTTATGGGTGCCTCTCCACTTGCCCCGGATGCAGATCATGATGGAATTCCTGACAGTGCGGAAATTGAGAAAGGCACAAGTGCCCTTGCAAGGGACACGGATATGGACGGGCTGAGGGACTGTGCAGAAGGAAACCTCCTCTTTCCACCACAGCCCCAGCCCTCCTCATACTTTGAGCGGCTTCTCCTGTTTGGCTCCCCCTTCTCCTACCACCCGCTCTTCACCTCTCTGGAAATTCCACTCATGACCTCTCCTACAAACCCTGACTCTGATAATGATGGTCTCCCAGATGGGTTCATAGATGGCTGGAGATATTATCCGGATGAGACAGGAAAATACAGGGCTGAGAACTGGAGAAATTCAGGCATTTGTGATGGAAAGTTCCAGGTATGGGAATTTGAGAACCTCAACCTCAACGGATTCCATGATAACTTCACATCCTGGACTGCCTGGGACTTCAACCCTTCAACCTTTGAGGTGGCCCATTACTTTGAGAACGGCTTCATCCGTTTTTATGGCGAGACAGACCCACTGAAACCAGATACGGATGGGGATTGCTGTCTTGATGGTTATGAGGTGCTCTATGCTACAAAGGAGCCCTACGACAGATACTGGGAGCCAAGGAAAGGTGGGATTCTGCATCTGCTCAATCCTGCAGACCCGGAGGATGGAGCCAGGGATGTGGACATCTTTGAGGAGGAAGTTGCGGAAACACGGGTAGGAGGAGGGCTGGACCCTCCAATAGAGCCCAGTTTTGTTAATTTCACGATAAATGATACAATTCCTGCAAGGGCAGTGGTGTTTGATTTCGCTCATGTGGTTGAGCTCCAGAGAATGAGTTTTTCAGCATCCTCAAACTCCTCACGGCTTGCTGTGCTGCTTTATGCAGGTGAATTCCCGGATGGATGCCTTGTGGACGAGAGAACAATACCTGTGACCACAACAATGGGTAATCTGAGTATTGATTATTCTGGCTTTTACCTTGACAGGGGTTATTTTGTTTTCCGAAGGGCCTATCCTACGGATACCGAGGCCTTCATAGGAGGATTGAAATTCTCTGGAACTCCAGACCCAGAAATACCTCAAGCCCAGAACTTCAAGTACTATCAAGAGGGATGGCAGAATCTTCCACTTAACCAGGTGTACAATTTCTCCCTGGGAAATATTCCTCTTAATCTGCAAATACTATCAATAGATCAGAACATCCAGGGATGGGCTGTTCTCATTGAAAATCCCTCAGCCCGGCTTATTTCCTCAATCGGAATTGGGCTGAGACCAGATGATGCAAGGGCTGGTGATTTTGTTCTGGAGGTGAGGGAGTATGGTGAAAATGTGAGTGTTATGGATACGCCACTCCTCTTCACTAAAAGGAGTGCACTTAATGGAGAGGGCTGGTACAGGGTAGATATCCCGGATATCTCTCTCCAAAACTTCTATGTAGTTTTGAGGTATGCAGGGGAGCGCTTTTACTGGAAAGCCAGTTTTGGGGAAAAGCTGAGACATGCATTTCTCCTCACAAATGAAGGCAGGGAATTCCCTGTGGATATAAATCCCTGCATAAAACTCTACACCTACAGTGGCCTCAGTTCCAATTCCGCAAGGCATGGTGATGGGGTCAACAACAGTTTGGAGGGGATTGCAGGAACTAACCCGCTCTCAGAAAACACGGATGCCTTCTATTCTGGGTGCATCTTCTATGATGATTCCCTGAATGATTCCGAGGAACTCAGCATGGTCGTGTTTCGCACAAATGCAGTGCAAGGGGCTTTAACTGCTGCAAATTACAGGGAAGGAGTATGGGTTGAACTTCGTGCGGAAGGATTGAACGGTTTCACTGCGGTAAGATATACATGCCTCTTTTCTGGTGAGGTGCATATCCCGGCCGGGACCACACTGTATCAGGAATATTTCAGACTTTACAGGCTAGAAGATGGAAGTGAGTTTTACAGAGCACCGTCTGGTACCAACCTCATCCTTTTCAGTCCTGCACTTCCAGCTGATATCAACCAGAGCTACTCCGGAATGCGTTACCTCTTTGCACTTGAGCCCAGTGCAACTCCCACACTTGCCCTTGACCCACGCCCCCATCCCGAGTACAGGGATGGAGAACTCTATGTGAGCTCACCGTTTGATATAGATACAGATGATGATGGCCTGAGGGACGGAAATGAACCATTCTGGAATCTGGATTTGGAGAGCCCCAACCCCTACGGCGTTACCGACCTTCTCCCCGGTGCCCATGACCCAGACAGCGATGGGGATGGAATCATGGATTCATTGGAGGTGGATTACCTGAAAGATACAGACCTGGATGGATTTGTGAACATGGTGGATGCAGACAGCGACAATGATGGAGTTGTTGATGGAAAGGAGGTTTGCTGGAACCTTGATACGGATGGGGATGGAAACGCTAACATGGTGGACAATGACGCAGACAATGATGGGCTGAGTGACGGGATTGAGCTTAATCCTTACCTTACAGCACAGGCGCTGCAGCTAACCATGAATTATGAGATATATGTGGATGGGTGTGGAATTGAGTTCTCAAAAATTTTCTGGTTTGATTTTTGCGCTGACAGGCTCTATGTGGGTTATAAGGATAATGGGGTTGAGAAAATTGCCGAGGGCAAATTTGAGCGTTACAGGAAGGAGCAGTATCTCCACTCCCTAACTATTGATATTACTAGCCAGGTTTTTGCAGTGAATCATACCGGTGCAATTTTTACAGTTTCAGGGGGTAACCTTGTGGGCTATGTTAGAAAACCAGATGGAAGTTATGAGGGGAGAACAATTGTGAGAAATGTTCCCCCAATCCGTTCAATTGCAGTTAACCTTACCACTGTTTTCTTCGCAACCCAACAGAAAGTTTATGCAGTTCCATCCCATATGGAGAACTTGCTGCTGGAGAACGCCCAGATAATTTCGGATTCCGCATTTAATGCGGTTACAGCCAACGAAAAGGGCTGTTATCTTGCTGGTGAATCTCTCATTCAGATGCCAGATGGATGCTCCATTAACACACCCTCCTCAGAGAAGAAAGGGGTCTGTGTTCTCAGGGACGGTTCTGTAGTCTGGGCCACAGATTCCGCAATTTTCCTTGCCCAGCCCCCTTACTCAAGATTCCACTCTGGGTTGAACACATATACTGAGGTAAAAAGCACCGAAGTAAAATGCCTGAAATCCGATGCAAAGGACAATATTTTCATTCTCAATGATGCAGCGTTCGTTATGATAAAATATGCAAGGACAGATATGATTGCGAGCGATACAGATGGGGATGGGCTCTGGGATGGTTATGATTTGGGCGGGCACAAAGGAGAGCTTTCAGAACGCGTTTGCCAGGCTGTTGAAGTAAAAACTTCAAGTCCGAAGTATGCAGGCTATCTTGAAAACAGAGAAATTCCTCTTGCGCCCTATGTCCATGCATATGCTGGATTCACAGACCCCACGGAGGGGGATAGCGACGGCGATGGTTTGAGCGACCTGGAGGAGATAGAGGGCTGGGAAATTCAGGTGAGGGATTGTGCACTCCTTGTTGCGAACTCCCTTGACCCACTTGCCGCCTTCACAATTCCCAGTTCAAAACCATGGTACACAATTAATTCCTATGGAGATGCTGAGATACTCTCAGAGGCCGAAACAGTGCATACTGTTCATGTTAACTCAAATCCATTATTTACAGATACGGATTGCGATGGATTGGGCGACAGCCAGGAATCTGGGTTCACAAACC
>JAWACX010000105.1:0-6214 GCA_038896575.1 Thermoplasmata archaeon | reverse complement strand
ACATTCTCATCCTTTTGATTGTGGCTGCACTGGTTGCCTCTGGGGTCTATCTCTACTTGAGGAAGCGAAAGAAGAGAAAAATGAGCGCGAGGATGTTTTAATGGGGTTTGCACACCAAAACCCTCAATAACCTCTTTCTATATGGCTCATGCATGTCTCCCTACAACCATGTAGAGGTTGAACAAAAATGGGCGAGGAAATGGGAGGAATCTGGTATCTG
The DNA here is from genome assembly GCA_038896575.1 of Thermoplasmata archaeon. Lineage (GTDB taxonomy): Archaea > Thermoplasmatota > Thermoplasmata > Lutacidiplasmatales > SKW197 > SKW197. Next base: position 5,994 of record JAWACX010000105.1, on the reverse strand, counting down.
GAAAAGTGAAAAAAGAAATGGAAGAAAATTCTTCCTGATCTTTGCCTACCCCGGTGCCTCAGGTATTCTCCATGCAGGACACATGAGGGGTTATGCTTATTCCGACATAATAACCAGGTGGAAGAGGATGCAGGGCTACGATGTGCTCTTTCCTGCTGGTGTTCATGCCTCAGGCATTCCTGCAGTTGCATTTGCGAAGAAGGTTGAGAGCAAGGACCCGACAACAATCTCCCAGCTCAAGGAACTCGGACTGGATGATGCAACAATTGAGCGGATGAAGGACCCAGAAACTGCATCCTACGCACTGATGAAAATCTACATCTCTATGTGGAAGCAGTTCGGGTTTTTGATTGATTGGTCCCGCACAATTATCACAATCTCACCTGAATACAGGAGATTCATAACCTGGCAGTTTGAAAAACTGATGGAAAAGGGATTGCTTGTGAAAAAAGAGCATCATGCACCACTCTGCCCTAACTGCGGCCCCGTGGCAGTTGACCCCTCTGAAACAGACATTTCAAAAGGAGGAAATGCAGAAATCCTGGAGTTCACACTTCTCAAGTTTGGTTATGGAGAATACTATCTGCCAGCAGCAACACTTCGTCCTGAAACAATCTTTGGCGTTACAAACATCTGGCTCAATCCGAACATAAGGTATGTGGCTGTTGAACTCGGGAATGAAAGATACATTGTAAGCGCAGAAGGAGCAAACAAACTCCTCAGTCAGAAGAGTGGAAGAATCCTCGGAGAAATAAATGTAAAGGAAATGTTTGGAGAGGAGTGCATCGCCCCTGTTGTGAATCGCAAAGTTCCGATTTTGCCCGGTGAATTTGTTGATGGAAATGTGGCAACAGGTGTGGTGATGTCTGTGCCTGCCCATGCCCCCTATGACTGGGCTGCATTGCTGGAATTGAGAGAGAATGCAGAGAAGTATGGATTTACTCGTGAGGAAATTGCCAGGATTAAGCCAATCTCCCTGATAGAGGTTGTTGAGGAGGAGAACCCTCTGGAAACCAGGGCACCTGTTAAGCCAGCAATAGACCATTTCCCAGAGAGGGGAATGCCTGCAGTTGACATCTGTACCCAGCTTGGAATAAAGGACACGAAGGACAGGGCGAAACTTGATGAAGCCACAAACATTGTTTACAAGAAGGAGTTTCACAGCGGGAGACTGAAACAGATCTGTGGAGAGTATGCCGGGAAAAGAATTGCAGAGGTGAAGGACAGGATAAAGGAGGATTTTGCTGCCAGAGGCGTTGCAGACCGCATGTACGAATTCTCGGAGGAGGTTATCTGCAGATGCGGTGCCAGGGTGATTGTCTCTGTGGTTCCTGACCAGTGGTTCATAAAGTACAGCGACGCTGCGCTGAAGGAAAGGGCGAAGAGCCATGCTGAAAAAATGAACCTTTATCCCAGAAGTTATCACGAGGAGATAAAGAAGGTGATTGATTGGTACAGCGACAGGGCATGCATAAGGAGGGGGAGATGGCTTGGTACTGAGTTTCCTTACAAGGAGGGCTGGATTATTGAGCCAATATCTGATTCCACACTTTACCCAGCATTCTACATTATTTCAAAATATGTTAATGAGGGTTTGCTGAAGCCTGAGCAGATGACCTCTGCATTTTTTGACTATGTATTCCTGGGCAAAGGCAATGGAAATCCGGAGATAAAGGAAATCCAGGAAAAAATCAGAGAGGATTTTGAATACTGGTATCCGCTGGACATCAACCTGGGTGGCAAGGAGCACAAGACAGTCCATTTCCCTGTTTTCCTGATGAACCATGTGGCCATTCTCAGGCCTGAACACTGGCCCAGGGGAATTTTTGTGAACTGGCATCTAACAATGAAATCCGGCGAGAAAATTTCAAAGTCAAAGGGGGGCATGGTTGCAATACCCAGAATTGCTGAGAAGTTTGGTGTTGATGCCCTTCGCCTTTACTATGCACATGCCGCATCCCCTGATGCAGACCTTGAATGGGACGAGGAAAGTGTGCTCACATACAAGAACAGGGTTGAGCGAATCCTTGGCCAGTACGAGGAACTCGCGGGTTTTGAGAGCACAGACCTGGGGCATCTGGAGGAATGGCTTGAAAGCAGATTTGCAAAAGCCATTGCTCTTGCCCATGAGCATATGGAGAAACTGGAATTGCGGGAATGTGCTAATGTGCTTTTCTTTGAGTTCTACAATGACCTCAGGTGGTACATAAAGAGGGGCGGGAAGAGCAAGAGGGCAAGGGAAATTTACATGGATTATTTGAAATGCCTCACGCCCTTTGTGCCCAACATCTGCGAGGAAATCTGGCATCTGGAACATGAAACCTTGATCTCAACCGAGAGACTGCCTGGGCCAGGAGATTACAAGCAGAATGAGGAGGCAGAGGAAAAGGAGGAGTATCTCAGGGCTGTGGTTGAGGATACGAGAAACATTTTGAAACTTGTTAAGGAAACCCCTGAAAAAATTGTGTTTTATGTGGCGCCAGAGTGGAAGCAGGAATTAACAAGGGAGGTTCTGGCAAACATTGCAATGGATATCGGGCAGCTTATGAAAAACTTACTTGAGAAACCTTACCTTAAGGCCCATGCAAAGGAGATGCAGAAAATCGTGCCCAGGGTTTTGCAGGAACTCAAGCAGAAAGGAGGGAAGGTAATTCTGTTTGATGAATATGATTTTCTGCTCCAGGTAAAAGATTTCCTTTCAACTGAATTTGGCCTGGGTGTGGAAATAAAGAAGGCTGAGGATTTCCCAGGAGAAAAGAAGGCACAGGTGGCTATGCCATTAAAGCCGGGAATTCAGGTGGTGGTTAAAAATGCCTGAGTTTGAGGAGTATGTAAAGCGCCTAGCTGAGTATCTGCTTGTCACCGCCCAAACCGCACCAAAGGGCAGGGGCGAGGACTCACTGGTGATGAGGGTTCTGGTTGGTGAGGAGAAAACCAGGCTTGCAATGGCAATGCTGGCAATGGCAGAGAAAACAGGGAAAAAGAGGTATGAAAGAGATGGAAAAAATCTGGAGCAGTCAGATGCGGTGATTCTCATAGGGATAAGGCCACATAAGGCAATGGGATTTGAGTGCATGGCCTGCGGTCTCGGGTGTAAGGGCTTTGATGAATTTGAAAAGAAGAAAGGAGAGTTTGAGGGCCCGAACTGTGCGTTCAAGTTGATAGACCTTGGTATTGCCCTGGGCTCTGTTGCAAAAAATGCCGCCATCTTCGGGCTTGATTCCAGAATAATGTACACTGTTGGTGCTGCGGCAAAAGCGGAGAATATGCTGGATGCCACTGTGATTATTGGTTTTCCAGTAAGTGCAACAGCGAAGAGTCCCTATTTTGATAGAAAGCCCTGAAAAATTTCCCAGACCATTCCAGGACTCCATGAAACTTGGGTCGGGGTTTTGCGAAATTCTCCACTTTCGCTATATTCGGGGTACAGGGTGGCTGAAGAGGGTTACTGGGAATTTTCTGGCAAAGGAGTAATGGCACAATTGTTGTGAATGAATTGCTTCCTTCCAGTTCTGCAAGAACCAGTGCGAGAATTTCACGCTGAGCAATGGGAATTTTTTGCTGAAAATAGAGCCTGGCCTTACCTCATAAATTCCACCTACCTCTCTACAACCTGCAGGATTTATATAGCACAAAAGCATGGTAAATGTGGAGGTGTATGGAGACTTGAAGAATGGCTATGTTGAGTTCACACTCTGGCACGAGCGACTGAGCGATTTGGTTGTGTACATGAGGGTTCCGAGGTGCCCATTGCAGATTATCTGGTATGTGTGGAATACTACTGAAGCAGTTAATGGCACAATTACAATAAAACGTGACATTTTCGGCACCGACCCATGCGTGGAGGATGCACTCTCGCATGTTCCAATGGGTTATTTCTATTTGTGGAGGGAATGGGAGATAATTTTTTATGATGGGAAAGCTGGATGCGAGGGAAGGCTGGAGAGCGTAAAGCTGGAGTTTGATGTAGCAACAAAGGTTGTATCTGGAGATACGGAAAATGACTATACCTTTGTTCAGAGCTATTACAACAAATGGGGAGTAAAGGTGACAAACATCCCATCGGGAGCGTATCTAATTAATTGGCCTGGGGGACCCTATAGGTACCTCGTAAATGGAGAGGATATTACAGAGAAAGTGATATCGGAAAACTATGTATCTCGTATCCTTTCTTTTCAGTCTTATTTAAATCTGGTTGAAATTTTAGGAATATCTGAGCCTATCACAGGCACCCTAACAATCACCAAATACTGCACGGACCCATTTTGGTATGATACAGACAGGGATTATCTTCCTGATTATCTAGAATGTGTTGTGTATCACTCCGATCCATTGGCGATAGATTCAGATAATGATGGTTTCAGGGATTCCGTTGAGTGTTTAGGTTTTAATACAAATCCCTGGAAAATTGATGGGGATAGAGATAATGACGGAATGCCAGATGCGTATGAAAAGTACTGCAAACAGCAAGGGGGTTGGCAAGATCCAGATGTGGCCACCCCGAGATACGCAATTCTTTTCGCTGCCCGGAAAAGTATTAATGCTCCTAGTAATAATGAATATGAGTTCTGGATGGATTTAGTGATAATGCATGAGATTCTTATAAATGTTTATAACTACAAAGATGACGAAGAAGGAGGCAGCAGTGGTCAAGTAGGATTTAATCCCGCAACAGATCAGATTGCATTTTTATATAGAGACGGATATGGAGAAAGTTTTGGCCCTTATAGTTTGCCCCAGGGGGTAGTAGATGGTTGCGCTAAGAAGTCCTATTTAGAAACTGTTGTAAATATCCTAAAGGGATATTTGAATAATAACGGTTTTCTTTTCGTCCTTACATTTGACCATAGTGGAGACTCATCAGAACAAGAGTACCCTCTTTTCTCTCTTTTGACTCAAGGTGGTAGTGCCATAGAGTTAGGAGACATTATATCGGATTTTGAGTTCGCCACCATTATGAATCAACTTACTGTAAAAAAGAGAGTATTTGTAATGCAACAATGTTATAGTGGAGGGTTTGTAGATGATTTGTCTTCATCAAATACGGTGATTCTTACCGACAGCAGTTATATGCAGATAGCATGGGGTGGGCACCCCGAAAAAGTTTATTATCACACTTCTATCTATTCCCTGTACCACGGGGAAATGCTTTATCACTTTTTTTCTGCATTGAGAAGATATTTTGTCCAATATGTAGTGGAGTTCGGCAGTGATGGGATAATTACTTCCAACTCATGCAAGTTTTTTTTAAATGTGGACAGAGATGGAAATAATCTTATTTCATTTAAGGAAGTGTACTCTTCAATTGTAGATTGGCTTACGGATGAAGAGATTTATTCATATGATTCGCATCATCAAGGAGATAACCCCTACATCCAACCTCAGCTTGATGCAGATGGAAATGGAATTTCTCAACAAGGCAGAAAAAATATGGGAGGTGATTGGGATGACGATAAATGCGTGGAAGCATTCTACTTCTAACTCCATTTTTTCTATAGGGGTGATTTTCTTTTTGCTTTCTAACCCCCTCATAAACACTTTGTCCTCATCAGAGTGTGACCTTTGCGGGGTTCCAATGAAACTGGAAATTTCTAACACAATCCCACTCAACCAGAATCTTCCTGACCATTCGCCAATTTGCATAGATGGAGATTCTGATTTTACATTTGAAAATGGAGTGAGAGGTGGTAATGGCACTCCAGAAAATCCCTGGCGAATAGAATATTGGCATATATTTTCTCAAGATTCTCCAGGGATTTTGATAAAAAATACTTCTGCAGCGTTTGTTATTAGATATGTTGTGATAGAAACTACATCTGCTCAAAAAGGCATTCTCTTGGATAATGTAAAAAAGGGTAGAATTGAGAAGTGTAAAGTATCATTTTCTTATGTAGGAATATATTGTGTTGATGCAAAAAATATTGACATTTTGGAAACGTTGGTTATTGGGTGTAAAATAGGAATTTTTGAGGTAACAGAGGATACTATGATAAG
>JAWACX010000104.1:0-6262 GCA_038896575.1 Thermoplasmata archaeon | reverse complement strand
AGTTCTCAGTAATTCGCTTCGGACTCACCCTGCTGAATATCAGCACATCGTAACCCATTTCATGCAGCGATGCGGCAATCTGAAAAATGAGGTTCGGTCTTGTTTCCTCAACCAGGTAGCTGTGTCCTTTCTGGACATTGTATTTTAATTTTCCTTTGGTTCCGTACTTGTCAGAGTATTCTTTCAGCGCCTCCTTCACAAGCGACATATCAATTCCCAGGTTGCTTAAAGAAGCTAGGGCAAAAATGCGGTTGAGAATAATTGAAAGCTCATTTATTGAGAGGGGGATACCTGCTATGTAATTTATCACTGGAGGCTCAAGCGTGACTCCATGTTGATTTGCATACCTCTTGAGAATCTCCTTCTTGGTTTCAAAATCTGGCTCTGAAATGTTTACTGGGAGCCCTGCGGTGAAGCAGAGGAGGAGTTCGGTCTCAAGCTTTGGAATTTCATTTGGCGGGATTTTGCTTCCGATTACCACCTGCTTTTCCTCCTTCACAAACCTGGCAAGAACAGCAGCGAGTACTCTCTGGAGTTCTTCCTTACCTGCAATTTCCTCAAAGTTATCTATAAAAATTGCCTCTCCAGCCATCAACTTTCGGATTACCTGCTCTGTATTTCCTTTGTAATTCTCAAAAACTGTTGTAAGGATCGGAATGCTTGTAAATATGATTCTCTTCCCGAGAAGTGCACCTTTTGCCAGGTTTCCTGCAATTGCATTCAAGAGATGAGTTTTTCCACATCCTTCCGGGCCGTAAATAACAACAGGGTTGTAAAGTTTCCCTGGATACTTTGAAATTCCCTGAGCAACTGCATAAGCAAATCTGTTTGAAGCCCCGACTATGAAATTCATCAAGCTGAATTTTTCAACTATCTTCCCGAAACTTTCATCCTCTGCACTGCATTTCACGCACTGACGGTCCTTGTCCAGTGGGCTTCCACACCTCGGGCAGAATGGCTCTGATGATTCCTCAGCCCTTGCCTTGTGCTGAATTACCAGATTGTAAACTGCACTCTCCCTCTTCCTCCTTTCCTCCTCCTCTCTCTGCTTGTGAATTAGCTCCTCAAGTTCTCTAAGATGCTTCACCTCAAGTTCAAGTGTGTCTGGTGTCTTTTCCTTCTCAACATTTTGCTTCAAAGATGAATAAATCTTTCTGATTTCCCCAGCGTTCTTTTTCAGCCTAATCGCTTCCTCCAGCTCCCGGACAATCTCCGGAAACTTTTCTCTTGCCACTGGATTTTCCTCAACGAACTTGTTTATTTCCTCGGCCAAGCAAAGAATTTCTTCAAGCTCCTGCAATCGTTTTTCCGCCAGCTTCCTGTCCTTGAGTGCAATTTTCTCTATCTCGGATGTGTCAATTCCCTTACTGCTCAGCACTCTAATTCTCACCTCTACCTCACTTTCCTTCTCTAACTGGGCTCTGCCCTCAACAAGGTTTTTGAGGACCCGTGTAACCTCTTCTGGATGAATCTGTCCATGCAATGTAATCAACGCTTTTGGATTCTTTGATAACTGCCAGATTTTTTTAGAAGCATTTTCACCCATTTCTTTTGCAGTTTGGGAAAAGTAAAAAGTGTCAGTTATCAGACCTGAACTTATTATAATGAAACCGTTCTCGGTCTCTCTGGAGGGAAGGGTGACTTCAATGTAGCCAGTGAATTTGTGCTTTTTCAGCGCCTGAAGAAGATTTCTAAGTGCCTCATCACTGCCTGCAATTTTTCGAAGGACAAGGCCCTGGGGAACAACAATTTCCTGCATACTCTGCATTGGCTGTATATTGATGAGATTATATATACCCTTTTATCCATCTTGAGTTGAGGTGGCTGCAGCATACCAGAAAAGCGCTGTTTGTTCGCAGATACTCTCTAGCCTTGTCTGGAACTCCCTGACTCTGTGGGCTATCTGGAGCGTGGAAAGAAGCACATTTCTCTCAATGTTGCCAGCCTTCGGAAACTTGATTCTTGATTGAATCTCAAAAATTCTTTTCTCGGTGTTTACACGCTCCATGGCAATCTCGGCCCTCATTTTCAAACTTGTTTTTCCATCCCGCCTTTGGACATACTCCTTTATTTTCGGCAGAATCTGGATGCAGTGGTGCACAGCCCTGAGATACTCCTCCTTCAACTCAGCCACGCATTCTGGGAATCTGGGCTTCTGGAACTCTTTCATCAGAATTTCGTATGGATAGTTCAGATGGGCTCTAGGAATCCCGTATATGTCACACATGAGTTCTGCAATTCCAATTGAAGAATCGCCAAGTCGCTCCAGGATATCATTGATAAGTACTGTGTAATTCAGTTCTATGAAACTCCCAAACTTGAAATTCAGCTTTGAGAGATTTCTGATAATCTGGTAAACCCCTCTATCTATGTCCCTGTCCTCTATTGCGGCGAGCATCTGCATCAGATGGATTGTTCTCTCAGGGTTTAAATCAAAGTATGTGAGAATCTCATGGGCAAGATTCATTGCATCCTGAACCCTGTCAAACAGAAGGGAAATCGCCTCCTCTATGTTAAATTCCTTCTCTACAAATCTATCTGTAAACTCTATCTTGTGCTCATCCGTGCTCGTTACAAGGGTCTCATCCAAAAATCGCATCACATTCCTTGCCTCAAGAATACTCTCTTCATTCAGCCCCTCCTCTGCCTCAAGAAGGAAGTGGGAAAAGCCATTCACATAGGCAGAAATCAATGCTTGCTTTGTTTCTCTTTTGTCAGGTTTCTGAAGTTTCAGTTTGTTCTCCACATTCTTTGCTGGTGGAAGAATGAGAATTGCCTTCTCCAGAATCCGGAGCGAGATGAGGCACTCCTCCTTTTCTCTATCTGAAAAAACCCTTTTTATCCACTCCTTCGGCAAATAGATTGCGTAGGTTCCGCTCCCTGTTCTCGTGAGCCTTTTTACATAGATTTCCCTCATGAAAATGGCATATACTTACATCTATGTATATTTTTTGATTGTATGTAGTTGACATGCAAAATATATAAATACTAGGTAGGGCTTCGCACACTCCAAATAAAATGGAGCGTGAACCAATGGAAAAGAGAGCAGGAAGGCCTAGGACTCCATCTCACATCCTTAGATTCGGGACAAAGGGAATAATCTACAATGGAGAGATTTATTCCTTTCCAAGCCAGAAAATGAGGGAGGAGGTGTTGAAGCAGATACGGAAGGTTGAGAAGGGCAGGAGCCTCTATGCTGAGATGGACCTTAAGGCAAGGCTTTACAAATACTCAAAAGGAAAATTTGAGACATAAGGATGATGTGTGCAGGAATGTGATACCTCTGCCAACCCATTTCTTACCCCCTTCCTGCACAAATTTATTTTTATTTTTTGGGTAAAAAACCTGTAGGTACCTGGTATCCTATTGTCCACTGGGAGCCCACGCAAATCAATAAATATTCTCTCTTCATATCTGAAATAAATGTCTTTCCTGCGACTTCCACCAGAGTTTGTGGCGAGGGAAAAGGAGTCTGAGTTCCTCAGGCAAAAGCTGGAGAAAGCAAAACAAGGCCAGGGTTCCACAGTTTTTATTGCTGGAGAAAGCGGTGTAGGTAAGACAAGGCTTGTAGAGGAATTGATTTCCGTTGCCCTGCAAAATGGTTTCCAGGTGTTCAAAGCCCAATGCTTTCTGGAATCATTAGGACCATACGCTCCGATAACTGCTGTGCTGAAAGAGGCTAGACTGGAACATCTCCTCGTAGATACTAAACCCCCAAGGATTGAAGGCCTGTATGGAGTAACAAAGGGAGGTGTGATCGTTGCAAAGTTTGAACGCCAGGAGGCGATAGATTCTGACATATTTGTGAGCATGATCACGGCTGTAGAAATTTTTGTGAAGGACTCGGTATCCCTTATTGAGGGAAGGGAAGTGGCTGAGCAAATTGGCCACATGGGCTATGGAAATTTTCATATCACAAATGTTCCTGGCAAAAATCTAAATCTTGTTGCAGTCACAACGGGCAGGGAGAATGAGTATCTTATTTCAGATTTGCGAGAAACTCTCCAGAAAATAGAGGATGAGTTCTCGGAGGCAATTAAGGGTTGCAAGGGAGAGAGAATTGCTGGAATTGAGGATATCCTGGCTAAACTGGTCTTGAGCGGAAAGTATGAGGGCATTGATTATGCTGAGGAGGATGCGAGGATTCGCCAGGCGAACCTGTTTGAGAATGTGGCAAGAGGTCTCCAGAGAAAGGCAGAGCAGAAGCCAGTTCTAATTTTCATAGATGATTTGCAGTGGTGTGACCCCTCCAGCCTTGCACTGCTCCATTACATAGCCAGGAATACGAGGAAAACTGCCGTGCTCATTTTGGGAACCTACAGGAGCGAGGAGGTTCTGACAACGGATGAGGGCCGTGTCCATCAACTGGCTGAGGTAGTTGAAAGAATGCAACAGGAGGGTTTGATTGAGACAATTGAGTTGAAACGCCTGGAACTCCAAGAATGTAACGCTCTGGTTTCAAGCGTGCTTGGCACCCAGATTGACCCAGAACTTTCTGAGAAAATTTACAGGGAGACTGAGGGAAATACATTCTTTGTTTTGGAGATTCTCAAGAATTTGTATGAGGAGAAGCAACTTTACTTTGATAGGGGCAGATGGCATTACAATCTGGAAACAATGCAACTTCCAAAGAGGATTTATGAGGTCGTTGCAAGACGCCTCCAGCGCCTCAGAAAGGAGGAGAGAGAGTTGCTGGATGCCGCAAGTGTGCTTGGCGAGGAATTTACCTCAGAACTACTGGCAAAAGTTGTAGAGAGGCCTCGGATTCATGTGGTAAAAAACCTAGTAAGCATAGAAAGAAATCATAGATTGCTCAGGGTATTGAAGAAAAAATATAGATTTGAGCATGGTAAGTTTCGTGAGGTTGTTTATGGAGAACTCCCAGAGGAGCTGAAAACACTCTACCATCTAAAGGCAGGAGAGGCTCTGGAGGAGGAATACAGAGGTGCCTCTAAAAATGTTATAGGAGATATTGTTTATCATTATATGAACGCTGGTGCACGGGAAAAGGTTTGTGAATACGGGCTTCTGGCAGCGAGGGCCGCAAGGAAAAGGTTTGCGAATGAAGAGAGTATAGGGTTTTACAGAAAGGTTCTGGAAGCAGCAGGCGAAGGAGAGCAACACAGAGAACTGAGGTTGCAGGTGCTGGAAGAACTTGCAGATGTGCTTGAAGTTGCAGGGAAGTACGATGATGCGCTTGAAATGCTCAATCTCAGTATTGCACTTCATGCAGGGAATCAGCTGGAGACAGGAAAATGTTATAGAAAAAGGTGCGAAATTCACATCATGAAGGGAGAATATGAAAAGGCATTGGAAGAGGGAAAGAAGGCAGAGCAAGCTCTTGCCTCCATTCCTGAGGGAGAATTGGAGCTAGCAAGGGTCTGGAGTGCAAAGGGTGTGATTTGGATGCGAAAGGGAGATTACAGGAAGGCAATTGAGTTCCAAAAACGGGCAAATGAGGTTTTTAAGAAATTCGGGGCAGAGAAAGAGCAGGCCAGTGTCTGCCATAGGATAGGCACATGTTATTCCTTCCTTGGAGAATATGAGAAGGCACTTGGGGAGTTTGTGAGGGCGTTGAACATTCGGGAAAAAATTAAGGATTTGCGGGGATTGGCAGCCACATATAATAACATTGGAACAGTGTACGACGACAGAGGGGAATATGAAAAGGCCCTTGAGTATTATACCAAAAGTTTGGAATTGTATGAGCGAATTGAAGATGTCCGTGGTATTGCCTTTGCTTACAACAACATAGGAGTCGTGGCCAAAAACAGGGGGGAATATGAGAGAGCACTGAGCAGCTACACAAAAAGTTTGATGTTGAAGGAGAAAATCGGGGACATCAGGGGGATTGCAATAGCCTATACAAACATAGGGGATATCTTTCGTGATAGAGGGGAATACGAAAAAGCACTGGAGTATCATAGAAAGAGCTTGGAATTATATGAGAAGATGGGTGATGTGGAGGGCATTGCCTGGGCTTACAACACAATGGGTAGCATTTATCGGGAAATCGGAAATTATGAAAGGGCAGAGGAACTTTTGGCAGAGAGCCTGGAAATAGGGAAGAGGATTGGAAATGTAACTGGCATTGTTCAGGCGTACACTGGAATTGGCGAACTCGCTCTTGACAGAGGAGATTATGGGGTCATAAAGATTTGGGGTGCTAGTATATAAAGCAGCATGGTTCTATTCACAACTCCAAAACCTTAATTTATTTCTAAGAATTCCCTGAATAAAAACGAAGGAGGATGGGATGCAT